>JBAZVI010000002.1:300000-556426 GCA_041660925.1 Elusimicrobiota bacterium | reverse complement strand
CCTTGCGCAGGTCGTTGGCGATGGCCACGAGCTTGTCGATGAGCGCCGGGTCCACCTTGTCGAAGAAGATGCGCAGCAGCGCCGCCTCCTCCTCCGCCGGCAGGTACTTCACGTCGAGCGTCATGCCGAAGCGGCTGGAGAGCTCGCCGCTGGGCGGCTCGCCCTTGTAGGGGGGCTTGACCGGGTTCATCGTGCCGATGACCCAGCTCTTCTTCTTGTCGTACTTGATGACCCGGCCGTCGGGGAGGCGGTACTCGCCGTTCTGGAGCACGTTGTTGAGGACCGCGATGCCCTCCAGCGGCTTGTGCATCTCGTCGAGCAGGAGGACGCCGCCCTCCTGCATCCAGCGCAGGACGGTGGAGGCGGTCAGGCCGGTGCGGCCCTTGCCCTCCTCGCCGAAGGTCTCGCGCGCGATGAGGTCCTTGTTGCGCGTGTACTCGTTCATCGAGACCATCCAGAGCTCGTTGCCGGTGAGCTTGGCGATCATCTCGGCGATGTAGGTCTTGCCGCCGCCGGTCTCGCCGATGTAGAGGACGTGCTGACGGAGCGTGAAGGCCTTCAGGGTGTCGTAGATGACCTTCTTGTTGGTCGGAAGGTTGACGGCCTTCCAGTCCTTCTCGCTGATGCCCATGGCCTCGGCCGCGGCCGGCACCTTGCGCAGTCCCAGCGCGCGCAGGAGGCCGCCCCACGTCCGCTGGAGGAAGGACTGGGGCTTCGCCTTCTTCTCGGCGAGGGGGAAGGAGAAGTCGCCGATGTGCAGGGCCCCGTCGTGGATGGACATCGGGTTCATCTGCGACCAGAGGCGCACCTTGGAGACGCCCGAGTCGAGGTAGGCCTTGGCCTCCGCGATATCGAGCTGGAAGAGCTTCGCTCCGGCCGTGAGGAAGGCCTTCTGGACGCGGGTCTCCTTGTTGTCGAGCGTGACCTGCAGGGTGATGGGTCCGCCCGCCGCGGCCTCCTGGAGTCCGGGGACCGCGAAGACGCGGTAGCGGGCGTTGAGGGAGTCCCACTCGAGGAGGCCGTCCTCGACGGCGGCGAGGTAGACGCCGCGCTCGGGGGTCTCGACGACCGACTTCACAGCGAAGGGGAGAAGGCCGACGTCGGCGACCTCGGTGTCGCTGCCCTGCCAGGACTTGCGCCAGACGCGGGTGCCCTCCTCGGTCTTCTGGAGGTAGAACTTGTCTCCCGCCGCGTGCAGGCCGGGGACGCCGCCGAACTCGTTGTAGACCTGCTCTTCGGTGACGGGCATGCGGAAGAGCTGGGCGCCGATCCAGAAGACGCGGGCGCCTTTGACGCGGAGCATGGCTCCGGAGACCGGCTTGCCGTCCTTGCCCGCGACGCTCACGGGGAGGATGGACGCCGGCCCCTCGACCTTGAGCGTGGTCGCGATGACCTTGGTGGTGTTCTTGCTTCCGAGATAGATGCGTTGGAAGATCCCGCCGACCACCGCGTAGACGAAACCGCCGTCGGCGCTCGCGGCGAAGGTCTCGACGGGGGCGGGGAAGGCGATGCGGTAGGTCTTGCCCGCGTTGAGGTCGTGGTAGCGGAAGACCCCGTCCTCGGTGAGCCAGACGAAGCCGTGCTCGACCTGGGCGGCCTGCACGACCTTGCCGGACATGGCCCACTGCGAGCGGACGACCTTGTCGTCGCTCTTTTCGGCCGAGGTCACGGTGCGGAAGGTCCCTTCCTCTTCGGTGAACTCCAGCTTCTCCTGGAAGGTCCAGTCGGCCTTCTCCTCTCCGATGAGCTCCGGCTCGCCCATCTTGTAGCGCGCGCCGACCTGCTTCTCCTGCGGGCCGGCCGCCTTCTTCCAGATGGGGGAGACCTCGGGGAGTGGGAGCGCCGGCGAGGTGCGAAGATACTCCTCGGTCCCGGCGTCGGAGACGCCGGCGCGCGAAAGGGCGGCGGAGCGCAGCTCCGAGGCGCGGCCCTGGACGGGGGAGGACCCTTCCGCCGGGGCGGTCCGGGAGCCGTCGAAGATCATCCCGAGCATGCGCTGGAGGATGGAGACGGAACCGCGGGTCTCCTTGGGGGAGACCGCCGCGCTTGCACCGCGCAGGGCCTGCACGGGAGAGGCGTCTGCGCCCTTGCCGGAGAGGGCGTCCTCCTGGAAGGAGGCGAGCTCCGAGGGCAGCTTCGGCATGCGCGGGCCGGGGTTCGAAGGGGTCGCGCGGTCGCGCGAGGGGAGGTCGTTGTCGCGGGTGCGCGGGAGTTCCGGAGTCGTCGCGGCGGCCGGGACGGAGACCGCGACCGAGGCCGCGGCCGTTTTGGGCGCGACGGTCGGGCTCACGGCCTGTAGGACCGGGAGACTGCGCTGGAGGGGCGCGATGGACGCGGGGCCGGCGATGGGCACGGCGCCGGGAAGAACCGCGTGCGCGCCGATGCCCGCGACGCCGGGGGAGGCGCTCGAGGCCCCGGCCTGGGAGCCCGCGACGGTCTGGGCGAGGGCGCCGGAAGGGCCCGTCAGCGCGAGGATGGCCGCGAGGAGCGCGGCGGGGTATCTGGAAAGGCGGTTCTGGTCGTTCATACTATGAAGGATATCGGCGGGGGCACCCCCTCGAAAGAATCGTTCGGCCTACGCTGCGCGCGTAAGAAGACCCACGGGCGCGTGGGTCGTATGGAATGGGAAGTTGTCAAACGGGGCCCGTGCGCAACAGCCGGGAATAGGTCGAAGGGCCCAGGGCCGCATATAGGTCCAAGGGGGCTTGACGATAGGCCTAAAGACCTATTAGGTTATAAGTGTCATCCGCGCATACGGAGGACTTTATGGACGACCACAAACTGCCCGGCCAGGACCCGACTTCTCCCATCATCCCCGACCTGAAGAAGAAGGATGAGGAGGAGAAGAAGAGGGGCGCCGGCTGGTTCAGCCGCGCCGGCGGCTCGGGAGCGACGGTCCGGACCGGGAGCTCCCTCCTGCGCTCTCCCTCGAGCCTCCTCGGCTCGCTCGAACGCGTCGCGCAGAGCATGGCCCGCTCGATCGGGCTCGGCAACCCGCTCGGACGCCTGCTCATGTCCAAGGCCGGGGCCTGGCTCGTCCTCGCCGCCGCCTGCGCTCCCGCCGCCCTCTTCCTGGTGGCCGGCATCCTCGGGACGCCCGACACGACCGGGCGCTACGGCTCCTCCTCGCCGCTCTCGGCGCCGCTCTCCTCCGGGCGGATCCATTCCGGACGCGCCGGAGCGGGGCTCGACATGGTGGCCAACGCGAACAAGGGCATGTACGACGAAGGGGCCTCCCCGTCCGTCGACGCTCCGGCCGCCTCGGCTCCCGCCGCGGAGAGCCCTGCGCCCGCGGAGCCCGCCGTGCCGGAGACCCCCGCCGCGCCCGCGGCGCCTGCCGGTCTCTCTCACGAGGGCTTCGCGCAGAAACTCGCCGGCGCCGTCGGAGGCGGCGGCGGCGGCGGCGGACACTACTCCGCACCGGCCGGCCAACTCAAGGACAAGGGCATCGAGATGAAGCTCGGCAACAGCTTCAAGTCTCCGCTCGCCGGCGGCGGCAAGCTCTCCTCGCTCTCCCGCGCCGGCCGCGTCCCGGCGAACAATCGGCTCTCCGCGGTGCGGGGGAAGAGCAACAAGGCCATGGGCCAGCTCAAGCTCGCCGATAACCTCTCGCGGGCCGGCGCGAAGGCCGGAGGGGACTCCTCGAAGCAGTACGCCGCCGACGCCTTCGACCAGCAGCGCAGTCAGGGCGCCGCGACCGACGGCGGAGGCCTGAACACCGGGGCCGTGACCACTCCTTCGAGCGGAGGCGCCGCGGACGTCACGGACACCCCGTCGGTCGGCGCCGGCCAGAACGTGACGCCCTATCAGGACAAGGTGGACAGCGCGAAGTCGAGCTCGAACATGGCGCTCATCCTGACGCTCATCGGCGCGGCGCTCATCGCGCTCGGCTACTACCTATACTCGCAGGCGGAGACGCTCGGGATCTCCGCGGCCATCGGGGCCGTCGTCATGGCCCTGGGGGCGATGATGGTGCTCATGGGCCTGCTCTCGGCGAACGCCGCCAAGCAGAAGGGCGAAGAGATCAAGGACAAATACGGGCAGGAGGCGCAGGGCGAGGTCATCGACGAATGCGCCGATCAGGCCACGAACAAGCAGAACTGCAATCCGAAGCCCGTGGACCAGAAGCCGAACACGGTGAAGACGGACGCGACGAAGGAGAGCAACGCGACCTACGACAACGGAGGGCCGATCAGCCAGTAGCCGCACGGAGCAGCCTGAAAGAGGAAGGGCCCGCGCGAGCGGGCCCTTCCCCTTTGTATGAGGTGCACCCTCCCTCTCGAGGGAGGGTGAACGGCTACTGAAGGGAAGCGGCGGAGGGGTCGGGGGAGAGGGAAGGGAAAGCGTTCGCCTGGGCGTCCGAGCGGCGGAAGGTCGTGACTTCCGAGTTGTAGAACAGCATCACGTTGCGGACGTAGGAGCGCGTCGAGGGCTTCCAGGAGGTCCCGTTGAGGGCGCGCGGACCGGCATGGTAGGCCGCGATGATGCGCTGCATGACCCACGGCGGGGCGTCGACGTAGCGCACTCCCTGGAGGCCGAACTTCTTCCAGGCCGAGCGGTAGAGCAGATGGATGTAGGCGGAGCCGGCGACGATGTTGGGCTCGGGATCGGAGAGGTTGTTCTTCGGGAGGCCCATCTCCTGAGCCGTGGCCGGCATCATCTGCATGAGGCCCTCGGCGCCTTTCGGGGAGCGGGCGCGGGGGTCGAACTCGGACTCGGCGGCGATGATGGACTTGAGGAGGCGCGCGTCGAGGCCGAAGCGGCGCGCCTGGACGAGCACGTGCTCGTCGAAGCGGTCGGTGAAGCGCGGATTCTCGAGGAGATGGCGGAAGGTGCGCAGATAGGCCGGCGAGGGGAGGGGGACCTTCACGACGAGCGGCATCTCGCGGCGGACCCGCTCGCCCTTCGTCAGGCGGGGCTGCGGCGCGGTCAGCGGCTGGGGCCGCACGGTCCGGTGCGCGGGGGCCTGGGCATGGCGGACCTGAAGGTAGCCCGGCTCGGCCGGCGGGAGGCCCGCAGGGGAAGCCAGGGCGAGGAAGATGAAGCCGTCGCCCGAGGGGGCGGCGGTATCGGCGTTAGTCCGGGCTTCCGCTTGCGGCGCGGAGAGCAGAAGGAAGGCCCAGACGGGGAGGGACGTCGCGAGGGACAGCAAGACGAACATTATAGCAAAACTTCGACGGGGAGAGCAGGTCCACCGGGGCTGTCTTCTCATCGCTCACATGAGTATAAGGTCCAGGTCCTCCTCCCGGTTGGGCTCAAGGGGCAGGTTTCCGGAGGCGTAGGGCCTAGGCCCCCATAGGACTTTAGGGGGCCTAGCCTCTCCCATGGGATGGGAGAGGGGGGGGTGATAATGGTTTCATAACGCCCCCCGGGGGTATCCTGATGGCATGATCGAGCGCCTGAAGGGGCTGGTCCTTGGGAAGCCGCGGGACATCCGGGACCCGGACGTCTTCCATAAGATCTCCCTGGTCGCGTTCCTCGCGTGGGTGGGGTTGGGGGCCGACGGCCTGTCGTCCTCGGCCTACGGTCCCGACGAGGCCTATCGCGCGCTCGGCGCCCATACGCATCTGGCCCTCTTCCTCATCATCATGACGGCGGTGACGATCTTCGTCATCTCCATCGCCTATTCGAACCTCATCGAACACTTCCCGGGAGGCGGCGGCGGCTATCTCGTCGCGACCAAGCTTCTGGGGCCGCGAGCCGGGGTCGTCTCGGGCTGCGCCCTGCTCGTCGATTACGTCCTGACCATCTCCGTCTCGATCGCCTCGGCATGCGACGCCCTTTTCTCGTTCCTGCCGCCGCATTGGGCGGCGACCAAGCTGGCGGCGGCGGGACTGGCCATGCTGTTCCTGCTCCTGCTCAACCTGCGGGGCGTCAAGGAGTCGGTGACCACCCTCGTGCCGATCTTCCTCGTTTTCGTGCTCGCTCACCTGGGCATGATCCTCTATGCCGTGGGCAGCCATCTGACGCGATTGCCCGAGATCTTCGCGGGGGCTTCCATGGATATGCACGCTTCCGTCGCGAGCCTGGGCTTCTTCCCCGTGGCCTTCATCCTCCTGCGAGCCTACTCCATGGGCGGAGGGACGTACACCGGCATCGAGGCGGTCTCCAACGGCGTCGTCATGCTCCGGGAGCCGCGCGTGCAGACCGGCAAGCGCACGATGCTGCTGATGTCCACCTCCCTGGCCTTCACGGCGGGCGGCATCCTGCTGGGGTACCTGCTCACCCAGGCGGTCCCGGCGGAAGGCAAGACCATGAACGCCGTCCTGCTCGAGAACCTCTACGCGAGCTGGAGTCCGGGCGGACTGCCGCTCGGCCGCGTCCTCATCATCCTGACGCTGCTCTCCGAGGCGGCGCTCCTGCTCGTGGCGGCGCAGACGGGCTTCCTGGACGGTCCCCGCGTCCTGTCCAACATGGCGGTGGATTCCTGGGTGCCGCACAGCTTCTCGCGGCTCTCCGACCGTCTCGTCACGCAGAACGGCGTCCTCGTCATGGGCGCCGCCGCCGCGGCCACGCTCCTCTATGCGAAAGGGGACATCACGACGCTCGTCGTCATGTACTCGATCAACGTCTTCCTGACTTTCTCGCTGACCGAGCTGGGCATGTCGCGGTATTGGGTCACGCATCGCGGCTCCGAGCCGCGCTGGCTCAGCCAGCTGGCCATCCACGGCACGGGCCTGGTGATGTGCGTCAGCATCCTCGGCGTCACCCTCCATGAGAAATTCATGGAGGGCGGCTGGATGACGGCCGCCATCACGAGCGTGACGGTCGCCGGCTGCTTCTGGGTGCGCGCCCACTACCGGGAGGTGGGGGAGAGTCTCCGGAGCTTCGAGAAGCTCCTGGACGCGTCCCCGCTGAGCGACGAGCCGGTCGAGCCGCGTCGGCTGGACCCCGGTGCGCCGACCGCGGTCCTGACCGTCTCCGATTTCTCCGGCTATGGTCTGCACCATGTGCTGGCCATCCAGCGTCTGATGCCGGGCTACTTCAGGAACTTCATCTTCGTCTCCGTGGGCGTGCTGGATTCCGGCAACTTCAAGGGCAGCGACGCGGTCGTCCAGCTCGAGGCGGAGAAGCGCGCGCACCTGGAGAAGTACGTGGCCTGGTGCCGCCAGCGCGGGCTCGACGCCGACTCCCGCTTCCGGCTCGGCACGGAGATGACCGACACCCTGGAAGACGCGCTCATCGAGCTCTCGCGCGAGTATCCCCGCATGATCGTCTTCACCGGCAAGCTCATCTTCAAGGAACAGCACTGGTATCAGCCCATGCTGCACAACGAGACGGCCGAGGCCATCCAGCGTCGCCTCCAGTTCAACGGCATCCAGGTCGTCGTCCTCCCCGTGCGGGTCTACTGAAAGCGCTATGATGGACGCGATGTCCGGTCTACTGAAGGAGTACGCGCTGGCGCTCGGCGCGGGCGCCGCCTGCACGGCCGTCTGCTTCGCCCTGTTCCCCGTCCTGGCGCTCACCGACCTCGTCATGGTGTATCTGGTCGGCACGCTGGCCGTCGCCCTGCGCGGACGCCGGGGACCGGCGGTCCTCTCCTCCTTCCTGGGCGTGCTCTGCTTCAACTTCTTCTTCGTGCCGCCGCGCTTCACCTTCCAGGCGGAGCACCCGCGGTATCTGGTCACCTTCGCCGTCATGCTCGCGGTGGCACTGCTCATCAGCCACCTCGCCGTCCGCGTCCGGAGCCAGGCGGAGGCCGCCAAGCGCTCGGAGGTCGTCGCCGAGACCGAGCGCCTGCGCAGCTCCCTGCTGAGCGCGGTCTCGCACGAGCTGCGCACGCCGCTGGCCGCCATCATCGGCTCGGCGAGCACGCTGCTCCAGGCGCCCCAGGGCGGGGGAGGCGATCGCCCGGAGCTCCTGGAGAACATCCGGAGCGAGGCCGAGCGGCTCGCGCGCCTCGTCCATAACCTCATCGAGACCACGCGTCTGGAATCCGGGGCCGCCCGGCTCCGTATGGAGCCGTACCCCATCGAGGACGTCATAGGGACCGCGCTCGAGCGCCTCGAGAAGCCCCTCGCCGGGCGCCCCGTCGACACCGACCTGCCGGAGAACCTTCCGCTCGTCGCCGTGGACCCCGTCCTCATGGAGCTCGTCTTCGTCAACCTCATCGAGAACGCCCTGCGCCACGCGCCCGGGGCGGCGCTCGAGATCATGGCGCGGGAGCGTATGGAGGTCCTCGAGGTCTCCGTCGCGGACCGCGGCCCCGGCCTGGCGCCCGAGGACCTCGCCCGCGTCTTCGAGAAGTTCTACCGGGCGAACGCGGCCGCCGGCGGCGCCGGCCTCGGCCTCGCGATCTGCAAGGCGGTCGTCGAGGCGCACGGGGGGGCGATCTGCGCGGAGAACCGGCCCGGGGGAGGCGCCTCCTTCCGCTTGACCCTGCCGCTGCCGAGGGGCGCGTGAGCGGCGGTGCGAAGACGGTCCTCATCGTCGACGACGAGGCCGCGATCCGGCGCTTCCTGCGCGCGTCGCTGGAGGAGAACGGCTTCGCCGTGCTGGAGGCTGCGGGAGGCCGAGCCGCCCTCGAGCTCGCCGTCGCCCGCAAGCCGGAGGTCATCCTCCTCGACCTCGGCCTCCCGGATCTCGACGGCCTGGAGGTCCTCGCCCGTCTGCGCGAATGGACCTCCGCCCCGGTGCTCGTCGTCTCCGCGCGGGGGCTCGAGTCCGAGCGCATCGCCGGCCTCGACGCCGGCGCCGACGACTACCTCGTCAAGCCCTTCGGCGTCGAGGAGCTCCTCGCGCGCATCCGGGTGGCCCTTCGGCATGCGGAGCGCGCCGCGCGCGACCCCGAACCGGTCTACGAGCACGGCGACCTCAAGATCGATCTGACGCTCCGGCGCGTCTGGGTCGCGAAGAAGGAGGTGCGCCTTTCGCCGCTCCAGTACGCGCTCCTCGCGGCCCTGGTCCGCGACGCCGGCCGCGTCGTCGGGCAGAAGAAGCTCCTCCAGGAGCTCTGGCCCGAGGGGGGGAGCACCCCCGAGGCCCTGCGCATCCTCGTCCATCAGACGCGCCACCGCATCGAGCGCGAGCCCGTCCGGCCGCGCCACCTCAAGACCGAGCCCGCCGTCGGCTACCGCCTCGAAGACCCGGACTAATAACGGTCCGATAACGGGCCGCCAATGGAGCCGCAACGGCGGCTGGGGCTACCATGAGGGCATGGCATCCCTTTTCGCCGAGTGCGGCGTGCTGGCCTGTATCCCGGAAGACGAAGCGTCCCCGGAGGAGGTCCTCCGCGCGGCGGCGCGCCTTGCCGCGCGCCTGGGAGTCCCGCTGGGAGTCGTGCACGTCTCTCCCGTGCGCGGCCGCGCCGAGCCGGACAGCGTACGGGCGGACGCCCGCGCACGCCGCTTCGGAGCGGCCTCCTGGCATCTGCGCAGCGACGCTCCGGCCGCGTCCCTGCGCGCCTTCGCCCGCCGCTGCAGGGCCGTCCACGTCGTCCTCGGTCCGGCCGGCCGGAAGACGTGGGGCGGCGAACCCTACCCCTGAGGCCGAAGCCCCCGGCGCTTCCAGAGATAGAAGACCGGCGGGTAGACCAGCAGTTCGAGCAGGAAGCTCGTGAGGAGGCCGCCGACCATCGGGGCGGCGATGCGCTTCATGAGGTCGGCCCCGGTCCCCAGCGACCACATGATGGGGACCAGGCCCATGAAGGCGCAGGCGACCGTCATGAGCTTGGGCCGGACCCGCTTGACCGCCCCGTGCACCACGGCCTCCGTCAGGTCCTCCTCGTTCCTCATGCGGCCCGCCTGGACGGCGTCCGCGTGGGCCAGGTCGAGATAGAGGAGCATGAACACCCCGGTCTCCGCGTCGAGCCCCATGAGGGCGATCATCCCCACCCAGACCGCGATGGAGACGTTGTAGTCCAGCAGCCACAGGAACCAGACCGCTCCGACCAGCGAGAAGGGCACCGCCAGCATCACGATGCCGGTCTTGGCCCAGGAGCCGGTGTTCAGGTGCAGAAGGAAGACGATGAGGAACAGCGTCAGCGGGATGACGAGCTTGAGGCGCTCCTGGACCCTCGCCATGTTCTCGTACTGGCCGCTCCACTGCAGGGAGTAGCCGGCGGGCAGGTGGAGGGAGGCGGCGATCTTCTTCTTCGCTTCCGCCACGTAGCCGCCGATGTCCCGGTCCGCCACGTCCACGTAGACGTAGCCGGCCAGGAGCCCGTTCTCGTCGCGGATCATCGAGGGCCCGAGCTTGAGCCCGATGTCGGCCAGCTCCGCCAGCGGGATGTGGGCCCCGCTCATGGTCGGGACCAGCACCCGCTTGAGTTTGTCGAGGTCGTCGCGCAGCTCTCGCGCGTAGCGGACGCTCACGGTGTAGCGCTCGCGGCCCTCGACCGTCGTCGTGACCGGCTCGCCTCCGATGGCCGTCAGGATGGCCGTCTCGGCCTCCTTGACGCTGAGGCCGTAGCGCGCGAGCTGCTCGCGCTTGAGCGTGAAGTCGACGAAATAGCCGCCGGCCGTGCGCTCCGCGTAGACGCTGCGGGTGCCGGGGAGTCCGCGCAGGAGACCCTCCACCTCGGTGCCGACGCGCTCGATCTCGCCGAGGTCGGCCCCGAAGACCTTGATGCCGACGGGGGTGCGCACCCCGGTGGTGAGCATGTCGATGCGCGCCTTGATGGGCATGGTCCAGGCGTTGGAGACCCCGGGGAAGCGCATCTTCGCGTCGATCTCCGCGATGAGCTCGTCGTAGGAGAGCCGGTCGTACCATACGCGGCGCAGCGGCCCCTTGAGGAACCCCGGCATCCACGAATACCAGCGCCGCTTCTCGCGCCACTGCTCGTGCGGCTTCAGAACGACCGTCGTCTCCATCATCGAGAACGGCGCCGGGTCCGTGGCGGTCTCGGCGCGGCCCGCCTTGCCGAAGACCCGTTCCACCTCGGGGAAGCTCTTGAGGATGCGGTCCTGGACCTGGAGCAGGTTCCCGGCTTCGGTGACCGAGATGCCGGGCAGGGTGGTGGGCATGTAGAGGATCGTGCCCTCGTTCAAGGGGGGCATGAACTCGGACCCCAGGAGGAAGTAGACCGGGACCGTCGTCAGCACGACGAGCAGGGCGGCGCCGAGGGTCTCCCGTGGACGACGCAGGACCCAGCGGCAGACCGGCTCGTAGACCTTGAAGAGCCGGGCGCTCACCGGGTGCCGCTCCTCCGGATAGTACGTCCCGACCGCGACCGCGTTGGCCGTCCTGCACAGCCAGGACGGCTTGAAGTCGAAGTCGTGCATCCGGGAGAAGAGCATGCGCACGGCCGGGTCGAAGGTGACCGCCAGCACGGCCGCGATGGCCATGGCCAGGTTCTTGGTGTAGGCCAGCGGCTTGAAGAGACGGCCTTCCTGGTCGACCAGCGTGAAGACCGGCATGAAGGCCACGGCGATGACGAGCAGCGAGAAGAACACCGCCGGGCCGACCTCCTGCAGGGCCTTGAGGCGCACCTCGTGGAAGTCCCCTCGGCGCCCGCCTTCGATCCAGAGCTGGAGCTTCTTGTAGGCGTTCTCGACCTCGACGACGGCGCCGTCCACCAGGATGCCGATGGAGATGGCGATGCCTGAGAGGGACATGATGTTCGAGGTCAGGCCCATGAGGTACATGGGGATGAAGGTCAGGAACACCGCGACGGGGATGGTGATGATGGGGATGAGCGCGCTCGGGATGTGCCAGAGGAAGAAGAGGATCACGAGGCTGACGATGACGAGCTGGAGGACGAGCTCCTCCTTGAGGGTCGCGATGGCGCGGTGGATCAGGTCGGAGCGGTCGTAGGTCGTCACGAGCTCGACGCCCTCCGGGAACGAGGAGCGGACCTCCTCGAGCCGTGCCTTCACCCGGGCGATGACGTTGAGGGCGTTCTCTCCGTAGCGCATGACGACGATGCCGCCGACCGCGTCGCCCTCTCCGTCGAGGTCGGCCACGCCGCGGCGGAGGTCCGGACCGAGGGCCACCCGGGCGATGCTCTTGATCAGGATGGGCGTGCCGCCCTTGCCTCCGCCCACCACGATGTTCTCGATGTCCTGCACCGACTTCGCGTAGCCGCGGCCCCGGACCATGTACTCCTTGCCCGAGAACTCCACGAGGCGGCCGCCGACGTCGTCGTTGCCGTCCCGGACGGCCTCGACGACCTTCGCCAGGGGGATGCCGTAGGCGATGAGCGCGTTGGGGTCGACGCTCACCTGGTACTGCTTCTGGAAGCCGCCGACCGAGGCCACCTCGGCGACGCCCGGCACGGACTGCAGGCGATAGCGCAGGGACCAGTCCTGGAAGGAGCGCAGCTCCGCCAGGGTGTGCCGGCCGCTCTTGTCGACGAGGGCGTATTGGTAGACCCAGCCCACCCCGGTGGCGTCGGGCCCGAGCTCCGTGCGGACGCCTTCCGGCAGCCCGGCCTGGATCTTGCTGAGGTACTCCAGGACGCGGCTGCGCGCCCAGTACGGGTCGGTGCCGTCCTGGAACACGACGTAGACGAAGGAGTAGCCGAAGTCGGAGAAGCCCCGCACGGCCTTCACGCGCGGGGCGCCCAGCAGGGCGCTCACGATGGGGTAGGTGACCTGGTCCTCGATGACGTCGGGGGAGCGGTCCCAGCGCGAGTAGACGATGACCTGGGTGTCCGAGAGGTCCGGGATGGCGTCGAGGGGGGAGTTCCGGACGCACGCGTACGACGCCCCCAGGGCCCCCGCGACGAGGGCCAGCACGACGAACTTGTTGCGCGCCGACCAGGCGATGAGCCGCTCGATCATGGCTTGCTCCTGGTCAGGACCGCCGAGCGCAGCTTCGACTCGGAGTCGATGAGGAACTGCGCGCTCGTGACGGCTTTCTCGCCCTCGGAGATGCCGGAGAGGAGGTCGTAGTAGCCCTCGGCCTTCTGCCCGACGCGCAGCTCCCGGGGCTCGATGCGGCCGTCGCCGAGATCGACGAAGGCGAGCTTCCGCTCGCCGGTGTCGAGGAGCGCGCTCTCCGGCAGGGCGAGCCGGCGCCCCAGCTCGACGCGGATCGCCGCGTCGACGAACATCTCGAGCTTGAGCGCGCCCTCGCGGTCGGGGACCTCGATGCGGACCTTGAGCGTCCTCGTCTCGGCCGAGAGGTTGGGGTCGACGCCGCGGACCGTGCCGCGGAAGGTCCGGCCCGGGTAGGCCGGGGTCGTGATCTCCGCGCGCTGGCCCGCCTTCACGAGGCCGATCTCGTACTCGTAGATCTGCGCGTAGACCCAGACCGAACCGCCGCCGCCGATGAGGAGGTTCACGGGGGAGCCCTCCTTCGCGCTCTTCTCGATCTGGGCATCGCTCAGTCCGAGCTGGCGCAGGCGCAGCGCGGAGGCGCGCATGAGGGCGTCCGCGCGCTCGAGGGCGTCGGGGTAGGGACTGCCCTTCACCCTTTCGCGGGCCCGGACCGCCTCCCCGTACTCCGAGATGGCGTTGTAGAGGTCCGGGTCGTAGGCCACCTTTCCGCTGGCGCGTACGAGGGCGCTCAGGTCCCTGCGCTTCAGGGGCTCCGACTTCAGGCCGATGAGCCGGCGGCGCTCTTCCGAGAGCGTGACCTCCGCCTGGCCCTCCACCCCGCTCTTGAGCGCCTTCTCCGCGTAGACGGGGACGTAGTCCATCCCCATCTCGTCCTTCTTCGGGGTCGGCGAGGTGACGTCCGGCCGCATCGGATGGCGGTAGTAGAGCGGCTTCGCATCCGGGGCGGGGTCGAACACGACGGTGCCGCAGACGGGGCAGGTCACCCTCTCGCCGACCGCGTGCGGAAGCTCCATGACGCAGTTCGGCATCCGGCACTTATGCAGGACGCAGATCCTCGGTCCCGCCGCGGAGGCCGGCTCCGGCGCGGACTCGATGGTGACGAGCGCCATGTTGCAGATCGGGCACTCGCCCGGCCGGTCCGAGGTGTACTGCGGGTGCATGGGGCAATGGTATCTCGGGGCATGCGCCGCGGTCCCCGGCGCACCCTGTCGATGGGCGCGGCGTGCGAGAAGGCCTCCGGCTCCGAGGGCCAGGACGGCGAGCGCGGCGATGAGAAGGGTCTTGCGGTTCATGTCAGAGCTCCTTTCCTGCGGCGATCTCGAGGTCCGCCAGGCGCTGCTCGTACTCCGCCTGGACCTGACAGTACTCCAGCCGGTAGCCCAGCAGCGAGCGCTGGGCGTCGAGCAGGTCGAGGAAGCCGAGGCGGTCGCTCCCATAGCCCGTCTCGGCGACGTTCAGGGACTCCTCCGCCTGCGGGAGCAGGGCGCCGCGGTAGGCGTCCAGCAGCCGGCGGGCGGTCTCCACGCGCGCCCAGGCGGTACGAAGGTCCGCGCGCGCGCCCAGACGCGCCGCCCGCAGCTCGGCCTCGGAGGCCGCCTGCCGCGCCTTCGCTTCGGCGGCGAGCGACGCCGGCTTCCAGAACCAGAGGGGGAGGGAGAGTCCGAGGACCGCGTCGTGCGTGCGTCCCCGCAGGGGGTCGCTGCGGCGGCGGTACTGGAACATGAGGTCGGGCAGGAACTCCGAGCGGGCCAGCGCGAGTTCCGTTCTTGCCCGCTCGACGCCGAGCGCGGCGCCTTTGAGGGCGGGCTGCCCCGAGAGCGCGGCTTCCAGGTCTTCGAGGCTCGCGGCGAGCGCGGGCGCCGCCGGCTCCTGGACCGGCCCGAGCCTCGCCGGGTCCTCGCGTCCCATCAGGGCGGCGAGCGCCGCCGAGGAGCTCTCGCGCTCGGCCGTGAGCGTCTCGCGCATGTTGAG
The DNA here is from genome assembly GCA_041660925.1 of Elusimicrobiota bacterium. Classification (NCBI taxonomy): domain Bacteria; kingdom Pseudomonadati; phylum Elusimicrobiota; species Elusimicrobiota bacterium. The sequence continues at coordinate 541,733 of JBAZVI010000002.1, read as the reverse complement.
CAGGCGCGTGAGCTCGACCTGGGCCTTGAGGGCGTCGGCCTGCCGGCCCCTGCCGGCGGCGAGCTTGGATTCTGAGACCTTCGCGAAGCGCCGCATCACGGAGATGTTCTCGTCGTAGATGGCGAGGCTCCGGTCGGCCAGGAACAGGGCGGCATAGGCGGAGCGGGCGCGTGCGAGGAGCTCGATGAGCGTCCCGCGCCAGCGCTGCTCCTCGATGGCGGCGTCCCGGGCGGCGGCGCCATGGCGCAGGTAGAGCGTGCTCGGGAAGGGGATCTCCTGGCGCACCGAGAAGGCCTTTTCGTCGGCGCCGGAGAACGGATCCGCTCCGGAGGGGGCGTACATCCGCTCCAGCTCCAGGCGGGGCTGGTCGGGGGTCGCGGCGGCCGCGACGCGCTTGAGCGCCGCCTCCCAGCGCAGGCGCGCGGCCTGCAGCGCGGGGTTGTCCCGGCGCACGCTCTCCAGGACCTCGCGCAGGGCGAGGGGGGGAGTCGAGCTTTCCGCGGCCTTCGCGCCGGAGGCGAGAAGAACGGCGGCGAGGACGGAGACGTGTATGCGGATGAAGGAACTCATGAGAACCTCGTCATGACGGATGGACGGACGCGTCGTCGGGAACCGGCATGCCTGCGGGATGCTCCTGCAGGCCGGGGGTGAGGCGTGGGCTCAGAGGACGGCGGGCGGGGCGCGGCAGAGGGCGGAGGAGCCGGGAGGCGCGGCGGCGGCCGGCGCCGCCGGCGAGGCGAGGGGGACGACGCGCGAGGGGAGCGCGTGAACGGAGGGGGAGAGGGCCGGGAGGAGCGCCGGCGTCGCGCTCGAGGGGAGCGCCGCGCTCAGAGAGACGGGACGGTCCTCGTCGCAGAGGTGGATGCCGGAGCAGCACTTCCTGTGCGCCCCGTCGTCTTCCGGACAGCCGCAGGGCGTGCGCGCGGGCTCCTCGCAGCGCGCCTTGTCCATCGGGCAGACGTTGAAGCCGGCCCAGAGGAGGGCGGCGGCCGCCGCGATATTGAAACAGCGTTTCAAGAAGGACATCCAAGGATATTATGGCACGCCCCCCGCCATCTGTCAATGCCTTTCATAAGTGCGGCCGCTCGTCCGTCGAGACAGACGCTATCAAATGGGGCGCGGCGCGCGAGGGGCTCGAAGACCCTCTTTCGGCGTGGGCCGTCGGCACCCCGAGGAACCCCTCTCCCGCCGTGCCGGGAGGGGGCTGGGGGAATGTGGTAACATTCCTCCAGCCCGGAGGACGCCCATGAAAGCCTTGGTCAAGAAGTTCCCGAAGAAAGGACTCTGGATGGAGGACGTCCCCGTCCCCGCGCCCACTGAGAACGACGTCCTCATCAAGATCAAGCAGACCGCCATCTGCGGCACCGACATCCACATCTACCAGTGGGACGCCTGGTCCCAGCAGACCATCCCCGTCCCCATGCACGTCGGACACGAGTTCGTCGGCGAGGTCGTCGCCGTCGGCAAGGCCGTCAACGGCGTTTCGGTCGGGATGCGCGTCTCGGGAGAAGGACACATCGTCTGCGGCCACTGCCGCAACTGCCGCGCCGGCGCCCGACACCTCTGCCCCAACACCAAGGGCGTGGGCGTCAACCGCCCCGGCTGCTTCGCCGAGTTCCTCTGCATCCCCGCGAGCAACGTCTTCCCGATCCCCGAAGGGGTCAGCGACGACGAGGCCTCCATCCTCGACCCGCTGGGCAACGCCGTGCACACCGCGCTCTCCTACGACCTCACCGGCGAGGACGTGCTCATCACCGGCGCCGGCCCCATCGGCATCATGGGCGCGGTCGTCGCCCATCACGTCGGGGCACGCCACGTCGTCATCACCGACGTCAACGAATACCGCCTGGACCTCGCGAAGAAGCTCGGCGTGAAGAACGCCGTCAACGTGGCCAAGACCTCTCTCCCGGAGGTCATGAAAGGCCTCAAGATGACCGAGGGCTTCGATGTGGGCCTCGAGATGTCGGGCAACGGCACGGCTCTCAACGGCATGATCCAGGCCATGAAGAACGGGGGGAAGATCGCGCTGCTCGGCATCATGCCGCCGGAGACGACCATCCCGTGGAACCAGGTCATCTTCAAGGGACTCTTCCTGAAGGGCATCTACGGGCGGGAGATGTACGAGACCTGGTACAAGATGTGCTCGATGATCCAGAGCGGGCTGAACGTCCGCCCCATCGTCACCCACCGCTTCCCGGTCGACAAGTTCGAGGAAGGGTTCGAGATCATGAGCGCGGGGAAGTCAGGGAAGATCATCCTCGATTGGATGAAGTAGGAGTCCCTGGACTCCCCTCCCCTTCCCGAGGGAAGGGGAGGGGAGGAAGGGTCACTTCTTCAATTCGAGTGGGAATCCCGCGTAAAAAGTCGTTCCTTTCCCTTCAGAGCTCTCGAAAGAGACGTTCCCATGAAGGTAGCGTTCGCCGAGGAGCTTCATGCTGTAGGTCCCGAGTCCACGGCCGGCGCCTTTCGTGGAGAAGGAGCGCTGGAAGACCTGGAGCTGGACCTCGCGGGGCATGACGGTCGGACCGTTCACGGAGAAGAGGACGTCGAGCCCGTCGGGGCGGCAGGAGAGCGTCACCGTCCCGCCTTTCGGGCAGGCCTCGAGCGCGTTCTTCGTCATGTTCCCGAGCACGCGGCCGAGCAGGGTGCGGTCGCTCGAGAAGGCGACGCTCGCGGCGTCTGCGGCGAGCGCGAGCGTCCGGCCCTCGCAGAGCGGGTGGGCGCGGTAGGGCGCGGCGATCCCCTCGAGCGTCGCCCGGGAGTCCAGCGCCGTCGGCTTCACGAGAAGCTCGCCGCTCTCGGCGCGGGCCAGGTCGCGCTGGGTCGTGATCTCCTCGATGAGCTTGTCGACGACCTGCGCGAGCATCCCCTGGTAGGCCCGGGACTCCTCGGGCGTCGCGTCCTTGAGGAACTCGGTGAGGCCGCTCAGACCCGAGACGGTGTTGAGCACGTCGTGGAAGAAGATCCTCTCGAGGGCGCCGCGGCGCTTCTCGTCGGCGATGTCCTCGGCGACGAAGACGGTGAACTCTCCGGCGGGCAGGCGTACGGGCGTGGCCCAGACGCGGAAGTCGAGGGCCTCTCCGTTCTCGCGCGTGATGCGGCACTCATGTACGTCCTCGCGGCCCTTGCGGCGCTGGACGGCCTGGGCGGCTCCGCAGGCCTCGCAGAACTCCGTGGTGCCGCAGCCTCCGGGGCTTTCGGAGGCGTGGGTGCAGGCCATCGCCTCGCCGTAGCGCTTGCCGCAGAGCGGAGCGCTCTCGGCAAGGCCGAGGGATTCGATGAGCGTGCGGTTGCTGTAGACGATCTGGCGCTCGGGATTGAGGATGAGGAAGACGTCGGGGACCGCCTCCGCGAGCATCTTCACCAGGGGCTCTTTGGAGAGGTCTCGCGCGGACTCCTTCACGAGGGCTTCCGAGGCCCGCTCCGCCGGCAGGAACTTCGTCTTCAGTGCCATACCCCCTCGCGAACGGCCTTCAGCGCCGGACGAGCTCCCGCGCCAGCCCATTCATACCATAAACGGCGCGCAGGGATTCGAGGATCGCTTCCGAGTGCACGGAGACGGCGCGCGCCCGCTCGCGCGCGTAGGCGTAGCGGCCGGGGAGGCTCTGGATGTTCCCGTCGAAGATGAGGCCGACGAGCTCGGCCTTCGCGTCGATGACGGGGCTTCCCGAGTTCCCGCCGATGATGTCGTGGGTGCTCACGAAGTTCACGGGGCAATCCATGCGCACCTTCCGGCGCGCCGCGGCGACGCGGCGGCTCAGGCCGAAGGGCTCGCGCCCGTCGAAGGAGTCGGCGCGGTCGTAGAGCCCGCCGAAGGTGGTCTTCCAGGGCACGAGCGTCTTGCCGCACTCGTAGCCGACCGGCTGGCCGTAGCTCAGGCGCAGGGTGAAGGTCGCGTCGGGGTAGAGGCCCTTGCCGTACACGGCGAAGCGCGCGCGGGCGATGCGGTTGCCTTCGTGGCGCTCGACGCTCTGGATGTTGTCCTCGTACCATTTGCGCATGGAGCGGTAGTGCGGGTCGGCGCGGCGGCAGAGGGCGAGGAGCGGGTCCTTCGAGGACTCGACGGCCCTGCGTCCTCCTTCGACGAGCGTCCTGCGGAAGGCGGGGTCGGGCATCCGCGTCCCGCGCAGGGCCTCGCGAGCCGCCGCCTCGGGGGTCTTCCCGGCGAGGACGTCCTTGAGGAAAGGGTCGGCGGGCCCGAGGGCCTCGAGCGATTCGCGCAGGGAGTCGGCGAGCAGGGCTTCCTCGAAGTCGGCGTAGACCGGCGCGGGGGAGAAGAGACGGAAGCGCAGGGATTCCAGGGCGGAATCGCGGTACTCCTCGAGGCGCTCACCGTTGGGCTTCTCGACCTCCGCCGTCATGCGCACGGCGTGCTCGGCGTACGAGGTGAGGCGATAGGCCGTGAGCCGGCGGTAGACGAGGCCCTTGTAGCGGGCCGAGAGCTCGGCGACGGCGCCCTCGACGCGGTCCCAGGCGCCCGCCGACTCGGCGAGCGCGGGGTCGGTCTCGACGCGGGTGCGCAGGGAGCGCTCGGCGGCTTCCTTGGCGTGGAAGATGGACGGGTCGCGCAGGCCCTCGAGCTCTCCGGTGAGCGCCTTCAGCGCGTTCTCGACGCCGAAGCGGAAGTCCTGGCTGCGGCGCAGGCGCTCGGGCGAGGAGCCGTGGCGCAGGGCCGCATCGCGGCGGCGCTTGAGCATCGCGATGCGCATGGGCAGGGCGGCGTCGCGCTGGTGCCTGAGCTGCGCGACGGTGTAGAGCCGGTCGGTGCTGCCGGGGTGGCCGGTGACGAAGCAGAGCTGGCCTTCCTTCAGCCCGCGGGCGCCGAAGGGGAAGAAGCTCTCCGGGCGCACGGGCTTGCCGCCTTCGTAGACGCGGAAGAAGGCGAAGTCGAGCGCGAAGCGCGGGTAGGTGAAGTTGTCGTGGTCTCCTCCGAAGAACGCGGCGCCGAGCTCGGGGGCCATGACGAGGCGGACGTCCGTGTGCTTCTTCGAACGGTAGAGCCAGTACTCGCCGCCCTGGTAGAGCTCGACGACGTCCGAGCGCAGGCCGGTGGTCTCCAGCGACTCCTTCTCGAGGCGGGCGGTCTCGGCCTTGCGCTGCTCGTTCTGCCGCTTCTCCGAGGCCTTGGGGTCGATGGCGGCGAGGACGCGGGCGGTGACCTCCTCCATGGAGACGAGCTGGTTGATCTCGAGGTCGGGGCAGGGCCGCTCGGCGGCGCGGCTCTTCGCGAAGAAGCCGTCCTTCACGAAGTCCTTCTTCGCCGAGGACATCTTCTGGAGCTGGCCGAGCGCCACGTGGTGGTTGGTGAGCACGAGGCCGTCCTTCGAGACGAAGGAGCCCGAGCCGCCGTCGTTGAAGCGCAGGGAGGCGAGGCGCACCCGTTTGAGCCAGTCGGCGTTCGGCGTGAAGCCGTAGTGGCGGCGCAGGAGCTCCCGGGGAGGGTTGTCGAAGGTCCACATCCCTTCGTCCTGAAGGAGGGGGAAATCGGAGAGCGCGGGGGCCTTCTCGAGGGTCGCTTTCATCCTCGGATTCTAGCCCGAATCCCTCCATCAAGCAATACTCCCCTCTCCCGCCATGCCGGGAGAGGGGAGGAGGTGAGGGGCTGCGCCGCCTCAGACCCGGAAGCGGCGCAGCCGCAGGGAGTTCCCGACCACGAAGACGCTCGAGAGGCTCATGGCCGCGGCCGCGGCCATGGGGCTGAGCGACCAGCCCAGCCACGGCTCGAGCGCGCCCGCCGCCACGGGGATGAGGACGACGTTGTAGGCGAAGGCCCAGAACAGGTTCTGCCGGATGACGGAGAGGGTCCGGCGCGCGAGCGCGACCGCCGCTGCGACGCCCGCGAGCCGCGGCGAGAGCAGGAGCACGTCCGCCGTCTCCGCCGCGACGTCGGTCCCGCCGCCCATCGCGACGCCGACCTCGGCCTGGGCGAGCGCCGGCGCGTCGTTGATGCCGTCGCCCGCGAAGGCGACGCGGTGCTTGCGCTGGAATATCCGCAGGGCCTTCGCCTTCCCTTCCGGCGAGAGCCAGCCGCTCGTCTCTGCGATGCCGGCCTCGCGGCCCGCGGCCGCGGCCGTCTCGGGCGCGTCGCCGCTGAGAAGGACGACGCGCAGTCCCAGGCGTTTGAGCCGCGCGACCGTCTCCTTCGCGTCCGCCCGCAGAGGGTCGGCGACCGCGAGGAGTCCCGCGGGGCGGCCGTCGACGGCGACGAAGATCCTGGTGCGCGCGCGCGCCGCGAGTCCCCCGGCAGGCTCCGCGAGCGCGGCGAAATCCACGCCGAGCTCCTCCATCCAGGCCGCCGAACCGGCCTCGACGCGGCGCCCGTCCACGCACGCGCGCACCCCGCGCGAGGGCAGGGCTTCGAACACGGACGGCTCGGGGACGGAGAGCCCTTCGGTCTTCGCCTGCTCGAACACCGCGCGGGCGAGGGGATGCTCGGAGCGCTTCTCGGCGGACGCCGCGAGGCGCAGAAGGTCGGCGCGCTCGAAGCCCTCGGCCGCGAGCGCGTCGGTCAGCGCGGGGCGGCCCTCCGTGAGCGTCCCGGTCTTGTCCAGGGCGATGAGACCGGCTTCGGCGAGCGTCTGAAGGGCCTCACCGCGCCGGAAGAGCAGCCCCAGCTCCGCCGCGCGGCCGGTCGCGACGAGGACGGCGGTCGGCGTCGCCAGGCCCATCGCGCAGGGACAGGCGATGAGGAGGACGGAGACCGCGTGGACCAGCGCGAGGGCGAGCGCGGGCTTCGGGCCGAGCAGCAGCCAGAGCACGAAGGTCGCGGCCGCCGCGAGCAGCACGGCAGGGACGAAGCGCAGGACCACGGCGTCGGCCAGCGCCTGGATGCGCGGGCGGCTCGTCTGAGCGGTCTCCACGAGCTCGACGATGCGCTCGAGGACGGCGTCGCGGCCGGTCGCCTCGGCCCGGAAGCGGAAGGCGCCGGTCCCGTTGACGGTTCCGCCGGTCACCCGCGCGCCCGCGGCTTTTCGGACCGGCATGGGCTCGCCGGTGAGCATCGCCTCGTCGACGAAGCTCTCGCCTTCGAGCACGACCCCGTCGCAGGGCACGCGCTCTCCGGGACGGATGAGGACGACGTCGCCGGGACGGAGCGCTTCGACGGGGACCTCGCGCTCCGCGCCGTCCTCGAGGCGGCGGGCGGTCTTCGGGCGGAGCTCGCCCAGGCGGCGGACGGCCGCGCTCGCGCGGTCCTTCGCGCGGGCCTCGAGCCAGCGGCCGAGCAGGACGAAGGCGATCACCGAGGCCGAGGACTCGTAGTAGACGTGCGCCGTCCCGGGGGGGAGCCGCGCGGGGGCGAAGGTGCTTGCCAGCGAATAGAGCCAGGCCGAGAGCGTGCCGATGAGCACGAGCGCGTCCATGCCGGGGGCGCCGCTCCGCAGGCCGCGCCAGCCGTTCGAGAGGAAGCGGCGTCCCGGCCCGAACTGGACCGCCGAGGCCAGCGCGCAGAGCAGGAGGTTGAGCGGGGTCGGACCCGCGTGCGCGTGCGCTCCCGCGAGCATGGGGGACATGGAGAGCGCGAGGGTGGGGGCGGCGAGCAGGGCCGCGGAGAGCGCGTCGCGGCGCAGCGCGCGTGCGTCCTCGGCGCGGCGGCCGTCGGCGGCCTCCGCCGACTCGGCCGCGACGGGGCGGTAGCCGAGACGCTCGACCGCACGGTAGAGCGCGGACGCGGGGGCCGTTGCGCGCACCGAGACCTTCTCAGTGGCGAGATGGACCGCGGCTTCCTCCACGCCGGGGAGGCGGCGCAGGCCCTGCTCCACCTTGGCGGCGCAGGCCGCGCAGCTCATGCCGCGGACCGTGAACGTGAAGACGTCGTTCTTCATCTTCCCTTTAGATGCGGGCGGAGGCGAAAGGATTCAGGTTCTCAGACGCCGAGAGGGAGGCCGGCGCCGGCGAGCGCGGCGGACACGGCGTGGATCATGTTCATGACGCCGCGCGCGAGCCAGAGGCTGAAGAGGAGGATGAGTCCCGCGGAGACGGCCTTCGCCCTCTTCGAGAGGACGGGGGACATCCAGACCAGGGCCAGTCCGAAGGGGCCGAGGCCGAAGAAGGTGCAGACGGCGATGCCCCAGGGCTTGTAGTACCAGGCGACGTGCTCGCCCTGACCGCGGCCGCAGAAGCGGCAGTAGGCGTCCTGGGCGTCGATGGAGCGCGAGCAGCCCCAGCAGAGGGTCGGGAGAGGGGGAGTCGTCATGGGGGAATCATAGCGAAAAAAGCGCCTCGCGCGGTGAGCTCGCCGCGCGAGGCTGTCCGATGAGGGAATCCGCCCGCCGCTCATCCACGGGGACACCGGGTGTCATCCGTCCGCTGCGGTGATGCGTGTCCCCTCGGAACCGGTGTCCAGAGGGAGGCGGCGGGCGCCTATTACTTCGTCCTCACGTAGACGCAGGAGTCCTGAAGGACGAACGCGCTCTCGACGACCTTGCCCTTGCGGATGAGCAGGAGGCCGTCCTTGAGTTCGGCCTGGAAGAACTCGCCGTTCTCGAGGGTCGGCCGGAACTTCGAGAGTTCTCCCTGGACGTAGGTCAGGACGCGGCCGTCGGAGGTCGCGAGGCGTGGACGATAGCCGATGAGGTCGCTCTGGAAGGGGAGGAGGGTCATCGGGTTCGTGTAGCGGTCGGTCTGGAGGCCGTTGTTGATGTCGAGGACCTGCTCGGCGATGAGGCCTTGCCCTTCGGGAAGGCCGTAGAAGCCGAGGTCGTCCTGGTTCTTCGAGTTCCCGAAGGTCTCGGGGACGACCTGGAGCTGCGCATAACAGGCGCCGGAGAGCTTCTTCTCGAGGCGATACTGCCCGTTGAAGGTCGTCGTCTTGGCGGATGCGGCCGCGGCGAGCGCGCAGACGAGGGCGGGTGCGAGCAGAGCGATGAGGCGCTTGGACATGGTTCCTCCGTTGCTGCGAGGGTATCCTAGCGCGTCCGCGGGGGCCGGCGTATGAGCCGAAGGGGGCCTGGGCCGGCGGACATTGGGCCCATGGCAAAGGGGGAAAAAGGACCTGAACACCTGTTCATTCCCGGGGCAGTCGCCGCGGACCTTCGCGGCGGGCGGGAGGGGCGGCGCGCCTCGTGCGAACCTCCCGCGCGGAGGAAAGAGGAAACGGACGAGCCGCCCCGGAAAGCAGGGCGGCTCGTTCGTTCAAGGTGGTGGTTGGGGAAGGATTCGAACCTTCGTAGGGCGTAGCCCGCTGGTTTTACAGACCAGTCCATTTGACCGCTCTGGCACCCAACCATACTGCGGTCAACGGAGAGTATCGTAGCTTTTTGAGTCGGGGCCCCGCAACTTCCCGCGAAAAAACGCGGAGCCGCTCCGACGAGGAGCGGCTCCGCGGACGCGTGCGGACGCTACGGCTGCGCCGTCGCTTTCCCTGCGGCTTTGTTCGCCACGAAGCCCATCGCGCTGGCGGGCACGTCGTTGACGCCTCCGGCGATCTGGGCCAGGTAGGCCGGCCCGAGCTCGCGGATGTGGCGGTCCACGTTCTGGAAGTAGTTCAGGTGCTCCTGCTCCTCGGTCATGATCAGCTCGACGAGCTTGGCGCTGATGTTGTCGCGGGCCTCGACGCAGACCTGGTGGAAGGCGTTGTAGTCCGCGATGGCCTTCTCCTCGAGCTCGACGTCGTAGTCCATCGCCTCGCCGATGCTCTGGCTCTTCTTCGTCGCCATCGAGGGGGCGGCCACGGGGACGCCGCCCAGCTCGTAGATGCGCTCGGCGAGCAGCTCGGCGTGGCGCATCTCGTCGATGGCGACGCGCTTGACGGGAGCGGCGACCTGCCCGTAGTCGCCGTCGGCCAGCGCGTAGTGCTGGGACATGTACTGGAAGATCGCCGCGAGCTCGTCGGCCCGGGCCTTGTTGAGGACTTCGATGACGGCCTGCTTGGGATCGCTCTTCGCTGCCATGAGACCTCCGTGCGACGATGGGGCGATTCTACATATTTTGTAGAATAGTCCAACGATGCTCGCCCTCCTCGCTCTTTCCGCCGTCCTTTCGACCGCCCCCGCCGCGGGCGTCCCCGTCTCGAGCGGCACCGCTCCGGCGGCCGCGGCGCAGGACATCAGCGGGGACGAGCCCGCCCCTTCCACGACGGCGCAGGCCCCGGTCGCACTCTCCGCGCAGACCACGACGGCGGTCACCGCTCCCGAAACGCCGCCGTCCAGCGTCCCGGCGGCCGCGACGGAGAAGAAGGACGGGAAGACGGCCGCGCGCAAGGAGCCCGAACCCGACCCCGACATCGCGTCCTCGGTGGCCATCTCGAGCGGCCCGGCGATGCGTGCGGTGCACCTGACGGCCTGGGTCGCCGGTGCGCCGAAGTCCCGCCGGGCTTTCCTCGACAAGCTCAAGGGCACGGTGGTCAACACCGTGGTCGTGCCGCTCAAGGAGACCGACGGCCGCGTCTACGTCCCCGGGGTGAAGAGCGCCGCGGAATACGGAACCTACGAGGCCGCCATCCCCGACCCCGAAGCCCTGCTCCGCGACCTGCGCGCGCAGAACCTCAAGGCCGTCGCGCGCATCGTGGTCTTCAGGGACGAACTGCTCTCCCGCAAGCACCCCGAGTGGGCCGTGCGCAATCCCGAGGGCGGCGTCTGGCGCAACCAGAACCGCGCCGCCTGGATGGACCCGTACCGCAAGGTCGTCTGGGACTACAACCTCGATCTCGCCGTGCGCGCCGCCGAGCTCGGCTTCGATGAGATCCAGTTCGACTACATCCGCTTCCCCACGGAGGGGAACACGCGCGCCTGCCGCTACGTGCGTTCGGACCACTCGCGGAACTCGGCCATCAGCAACCTCGTCGAGTTCCTGCGCCACGCCCGCCGCCGCATCGACCCGACCGGGAAGCCGATCTCCATCGCGGTCTTCGGCATGACCACGACCTCCAAAGACGACATGGGCATCGGCCAGGAGATCGACCGCCTCGCCCCGCTCGTCGACTACATCAGCCCGATGATGTACCCCTCGCACTACTACAAGGGGGAGTACGGGCTCGCGAGCCCGAACCGGGAGCCCTACAAGATCATCCACCGCGGGCTGCGCGACGCGAAGTCGCGGCTCAAGGAGCAGGCCCCCAAGCTCCGTCCCTATCTCCAGGATTTCTCCCTCTTCGGCGTCCGCTACGGACCCCAGCAGGTGAAGGCGCAGATCCTCGCCGCGCACCTGCAGGGCGTCGAGAGCTGGATCCTCTGGAATGCGAGCAACAACTACACCTGGTCCGTGCTGACGCCGCAGTACCTGGGACTGCCTCCGACGACGTCTGCGCAGTAGCCGCGTACACTTGCTATAATCGCACCCCGGGCTTCCGGAGTCCGGTCCTCGCGCCGGCCATCGCACCAACGCGCCCTTGGTGAAATGGATATCACGACAGCCTCCGGAGCTGTAAGTGAAGGTTCGATTCCTTCAGGGCGCAAGATATAAAGCTCTAAGAGCCTCCCGGCCCCGGGGGGCTCTTCTGCTTTATTCGAGCGGCAGCAGGTCGACGGGGGGCTCGAACTTCGAGACGGCGAAGCCGACGAGGCGGAAGCGCTTCTGGGCGCCCAGGAAGGGCTCGAGGAGGTCGAGCGCTCCGCGCTCGAGCTGGTCGAGGCGCCCGGTGGCCAGGCGCAGGGTCGTCTGGCGCGAGTGCGTCTCGTAGCCCTCGTAGCGCACCTTGACCGTGAGCGTCCGGCACCAGTGTCCCTCCGCGACCATGTCCGAGCGCACGCGGCGCACGCAGCCCAGCAGCGCGGCCTTCACCTCGTCGAGGTCGTCGGTGTCCTCGGGGAAGGTGTCCTCGCGTCCGAAGGACTTCTGCTCCCAGACCGGGTCCACGGGGCTCTCGCTGATCCCGCGCGCCTCGTCGTGGAGGTAGTCGCCGAAGCTCCCGAAGACGGCGCGCAGCGTCTCGCGCGAGAGGCGGCGCAGCTGGCGGACGGTCTCGACGCCCCTCTCTCGCAGGCTCTCCTCGGTCTTCGGCCCGACGCCGCGCAGCGCGCGGACCTCCTTGGGGTCGAGGAACTCCTGAACGCGCGAGGGGATGACGACGGTGAGGCCCCCGGGCTTCTTGTGCTCGCTGGCGAGCTTGGCGACGAGCTTGTTGGGGCCGGCGCCGATGGAGCAGGAGAGGCGCTCCTTCGCGCGGACCTCCTGCTGGAGCGCGCGGGCGAGCTCGCGCGCGGCCTCGAAGGTCGCGCGGCGGGAGACGTCGAGGTACGCTTCGTCGATGCCGACGACCTCGAGGACGTCGGCGGACGCGCGCAAGAGCTCCATGACGCGACGGCTCGCCTCCGAGTAGGCGGCGAAGCGCGGACGAAGGTAGACGGCTCCCGGGCAGCGCCGCCAGGCCGTCGAGATGGGCATGGCCGAGCGGATGCCGAAGCGCCGCGCCGGATAGTTGCACGTCGCGACGATCCCGCGCCCGCGCCCGCCCTTGGGGTCGGAGCCCACGACGACGGGCTTTCCCGCGAGGGTCGGGTCGTCGCGCTCCTCGACGGCCGCGAAGAAGCAGTCCATGTCGACGTGCAGGACGATGCGGGGAGCGGGATGGACTCTCGGAACGCGCCGGGGAGAGTCCGCTTCCGCGCGTTCCGAGGGGGTGTGCTGCGAGGGATCTGGCGCCAAAGGGGGGACTCCGATGCCTGGACGGAGCCGGGGATCCCCGTCAGGATTCCCGGCTAAAGGTGGACGAGCTCCTTCACCTTGTTGACGATCTCTTCCCAGTCGGCGTCGGGCCCGCCGCCCTGGGCGAAGTCCTTGCGCCCGCCGGCGCGCCCCTTCGTGATGACGGCGATCTCGCGGGCGATCTTCGAGGCGTCGATGCCCTTGTCCACGAGATCCTGCGTCACGCTCAGGACGAAGGAGAGCTTGTGCTCCTCGCTGGTGGCCAGGAGGACGACGCCGGTGCCGAGCTCGCGCTTGATCTGGTCGGCGATGCCTCGCAGGGTCTGGATCTCGGCCTGGGCGAACTTCTGCACGGAGAGCTTGACCGCGCCGACCTGCAGCACGACCTGCCCCATCTTGGCCTGCTGGGAGAGCTTCGACTGCTTGTGGGAGTCGAGGTCGGCGCGCAGGATCTTCTCGAGCTCGCGCAGGGCGCCGAGGGACTTGCGGACCTCCTCGAGGGGGCCGGTGTCGGCGTCCGGGATGTTCTTGACGACGTCGCGGTAGGGCTTGCCGGTCACGGACTGGATCTTCGAGGTGACCTCGATGTAGCGCTGGATGGCGTCGCGCAGGCCTTGGCGCGTCTTCTCCTCCTCGATGCGCTGGAGGTGCTCGAGGGCGGGGCCGGCGACGGCCTCGATGCGGCGGATGCCGGCGGCGACGGCGCTCTCCTTGACGATCTTGAAGTCCTGGATCTCTCCGGTGCGCTCGACGTGCGTGCCGCCGCAGAGCTCGAGGCTGTAGCGGTCGAGCGGGTCGCGGAAGCCCTTGGGGCCGATGAGCACGAAGCGGGGGCGCGCGCCGTAGTTCTCGCCGAGCAGGGTCAGGGCCTTGAGGGCCTTCGCCTCCTCGGCGGCGCGCTCCTCGACCTCGACCGGCAGGTCGCGGGCGATGGCCTCGTTGACGATCTTCTCGACCTCGGCGACCTGCTCCTCGCTCATGGGCTTCGGGTGCGTGAAGTCGAAGCGCAGGCGGTCGGGCGCGACCATCGAGCCCGCCTGCCGCACGTTGCCGCCGAGCACGCGGTGCAGCGCCTCGTTGAGGAGGTGCGTCGCCGTGTGGTGGTAGGCGGTCTTGCGCCGCCGCTCCGCGTCGACGACCGCGCGGACCTTCGCGTGGAGCTTCAGCGGCCGCTGGGCCGTGACGCGGTGCGTGAGGAGATGGGGGTGCGGCTTCTGGACGTCGTGGACGAGCGCGAACTGCTTCTTCTCGTCGACGTCGTCGAGGAGGACGCCCTGGTCCCCGACCTGGCCGCCGCTCTCCGCGTAGAAGGGGGTCTGGAGGAGGACGACCTCTCCCTCGTCGCCGGGCTTGAGCTCCTCGGCCTCCTCGACGCCGGAGGAGCCGTAGCGGAGGATGAGGATCACCCGGGTCTCGTGCGAGGTCTTGTGGTAGCCGATGAACTCGCTCTTGAGGCCGGGGTGCTTCTGGAGGAGCTTGTCGTAGTGCACCGTGGGGCGCTCGCCGGAGCCCTTCCAGCCGGCGCGCGCGGTGTCGGCGGCGGCCTCCTGGGCCTTGGCGAAGCCCTCTTCCTCGACGGAGACTCCGCGGCGCGAGGCGATCTCGCGGGTCAGCTCGAGGGGGAAGCCGAAGGTGTCGTAGAGCTTGAAGGCGGTCTCGCCGGGGAGGGTCTTCGGGTGCGCCTCGAGGATCGTCGCGAGCTCGCGCTCGCCCTTCTCGAGGGTCTCCAGGAAGCGCTGCTCCTCGGCGAGGAGGGTCTGCTCGACCTGCCCCTTGGCGGCGAAGAGCGCCGGGTAAGGGTGCGCGTAGACCGAGAGCACCGAGGGGACGAGGGCGTGGAGGAACGGCTCCTTCGCTCCGAGCAGGCGGCCGTAGCGCGCCGCGCGGCGGATGAGCCGGCGCAGGACGTAGCCGCGCTCGACGTTGGAGGGGATGACGCCCTCGGAGGCGAGCATCGCGGCCGAGCGGATGTGGTCGGAGACGATGCGGTAGGCGGTGCGCGCCTCGGCGGCCGCGGCGCTCGACTCCTTCTCCCCGGGGAGCGGGGTGCTCAGCACGGAGGAGGCGGCCGCCGCGATGGGCGCGAGGAGGTCGGTCTCGAAGGGGCTCGGCTTGCCCTGCACGATCATCGAGAGCCGCTCGAGGCCCATGCCGGTGTCGATGTTCTTGAAGGGGAGGGACTTCAGCGTCCCGCCCTCGAGCCGTTCGTACTGCATGAAGACGAGGTTCCAGACCTCGAGGTAGCGGTCGCAGTCGCAGCCGACCGTGCAGCCGGGCTTGCCGCACGACCACTCGGGGCCGAGGTCGTAGTAGATCTCCGAGCACGGGCCGCAGGGGCCCGTCGGGCCCATGGCCCAGAAGTTGGAGTCCTCGCCCAGGCGCGTGATGGGGTTCGACACGCCCTGCTTCTTCCATATCTCCTCGGCCTCCGCGTCGTCCTTGAAGACCGTGGGGTAGAGGCGCCTGGGGTCGAGCCCGACCGTGCCGGTGAGGAAGTCCCAGGCGAAGTGGACGGCGTCGGCCTTGAAGTAGTCGGCGAAGGAGAAGTTCCCGAGCATCTCGAAGAAGGTGAGGTGGCGGATCGTCGTGCCGACGCGGTCGATGTCGGTGGTGCGGAAGCACTTCTGGCAGGAGGTCGCGCGCGAGATGCCCTTCTTCATCCCGAGGAAGTAGGGCTTGAAGGGGACCATGCCGGCCGAGGTGAAGAGGAGGGTCGGGTCGCCCTCGGGGATGAGGGGCACCGAGGCGCAGATCAGGTGGCCTTTGCGGTCGAAGTATTTGAGGAAGCCGTCGCGGAGGTCGCTCATGTTGGCGGGGTATTCTACAAAAAGATAAGCTCCGCTCATGCACAAGCTGCTCGTCCGCCGGCCCGGCGGGCACCGCGCCCTCGAGTGGACGGAGACGGCCGAGCCCGTCGCCATGAAAGGCCAGGTCCTCGTGCGCGTCGCGGCCGCCGGCGTCAACTACGCCGACTGCCTCGTGCGCATGGGCTGGTACTCGGCGGCCAAGGGGCGCTATCCCCTCACGCCCGGCTTCGAGTTCGCCGGGACGGTGGAGGCCGTCGGCCCCGGGGCCGGCCGCTTCTCCCCGGGCGAGCGCGTCTTCGGCCTTCTGCGCTTCGGCGCCTACGCCGAGAAGGTCGTCGTCGACGAGCGCTGGCTCTGGCGCTGCCCCGCCGCCTGGTCCCTCGAGGACTGCGCGGCCTTCCCGACGGTCTTCCTCACGGCCTGGTACGGGCTCCTGCGCGCCGCGCGCGTCGAGCCCGGCGAGCTCGTCCTCGTCCCCTCCGCGGCGGGCGGGGTGGGCTCCGCGCTGCTCCAGCTCTGCGCGGCCTGCGGCTGCCCCGCGGTCGGCATCGTGGGCTCCGAGGAGAAGGTCGCGGCGGCCCGCGCGCACGGGGCCCGTGCCGTCATCGTCCGGGGGACGCGCGACCCCTGGAAGGCCGCGCGCGCGCACGCTCCCGAGGGCTACGACGTCGTCTTCGATTCCGGAGGACCCCAGACCCTGCGCGAGGGCTACGCCCTGCTCTCCAAGGGGGGGAGGCTCGTCGTCTACGGCTTCGCCGAGCTCTTCCCGCGCGGAGCCGCGCGCCCCAACCCGCTCGGCGTGCTCTGGCGCGGCTCGCGCGTGCCGCGCTTCTCCCCGCTCGAGCTCACCTCCGCGAACCGCGGGGTGCTCGGCTTCAACGTCGTCCACCTCTTCGACCGGCCGGACCTGGCGTCCCGAGCGATGGAGCAGCTCCTGGGCTGGATCGCGGAGGGGAAGGTCCGGCCGCTGGCGCGCACCGACTTCCCGGCCGAGCGGGCGGCGCAAGCCCACGCGGCGCTCGAGTCCGGAGCGACCGTAGGCAAGCTCGTCCTCGTCTTCGCCCCCATATAGATATCGCGTTTCTGTAATAATCCGTCCATTGACAGTTCCGTCGATGGCGGGTACAATCTGTTTGTGCCCCGCGCCTCCGAGGTGTTCAAGCGCGTCGAGCGGTTCCTGAGCAGGACCGTCACGGTCCTGGTCATACCGCACAACGACCTTCCCCTGCTCCGGGGGCGGTTCTCCCTCTCTTTCCTCGCTTTCGGCCTTCTCTTCTGGACCGGCATGACCGTCTGGGCCGGCTTCGTCGTCGGCCGCCACGCGGACTACATGGTCACGAAGGCCGACAACATGGTCCTGCGCGCCCGCATGAACTACATGGCCGAGGAGGTCGACAAGGCCCGCGAGTTCCTCAACATCGCGCGCTTCACCGACCGGCAGCTGCGCCAGCTCCTCGGCATGCGCGTGCAGAACCCCCCGGCCTCGGAGAGCCAGGCCTTCGGCGGGCCGACCGCCGCCGACCGCGCCGGGCTCATGCGCGCGCTCTCCGCCGCCGCTCCGCCCTCGCTGCCGTCCATCCACCGCACGATGAGCGAGCTCCGCGCCGAATCCCAGCAGCGGCTGGCGAGCTTCCAGGAGATCACCTGGTTCATCGCCAACCAGCGCAGCCTCATGCGCGCGACGCCGAGCATCTGGCCCGCGGCCGGCCGCGTCACCTCGCCCTTCGGCTATCGCTTCTCCCCGATCCGCCACTCGCCCGACGAGGAGGACGAGGGGCAGTTCCACGCCGGCATCGACCTCGGCAACGGCCCCGAGACCCCGATCCTCGCCACCGCCGACGGCGTCGTCCGCTACGCCGGCTGGTCGGGCGGCTACGGGCTGATGGTCCTCGTCGACCACGGCTTCGGCTACTCCACCCTCTTCGGACACACGTCGAAGACTCTGGTCCGCATCGGCGAGCGCGTCAAGCGCCGCCAGACGATCGCCCTCATGGGCGCCACGGGACGCGCGACCGGTACGCACCTCCACTACGAGGTCTGGCAGCACGGACGCCCGGTGAATCCGCTGAAGTACCTCCAGGTCCAGCCGGGCATGATCAGCTCCCTCGATTCGGAACCGTGAGCATCTTCTCCACAAAAGGCAAAATCATGGCTGAGACCAGCGACGTCGTCACCGTCGTCGGCCCGGAAGCGTATTTCCAGGGCGTCATCACCGTCCGAGGCTCGCTGCGCATCGAAGGCGAGGTCGAGGGCGACATCCACGAGGCCGCGACCGTCGTCGTCGGCCGCCGCGGCAAGGTCCGCGGCGACGTCACCGCGGAGAGCGTCGTCGTCGCGGGCTCGCTGAACGGAGACATCACGGCTTCCGTCCAGATCGAGCTCAAGACGGGCGGCCGCATCCTCGGCGACATCCGCTCCCCGAAGCTCGTCATCGAGGAGGGGGCCCACTTCGAGGGGCACTGCACGATGGGCGACGCCGCGAAGGCCGACGCCCCCGCGCACCGCCGCGTCGAGAAGGCCGAGAAGACCGAGAAGCAGGCGCTGCCCTCATGATCGGCCTCCTGCGACGCTACCGCCAGCCGCTCTTCATCGCCGTCACCGCGGTCTTCCTCATCGGCATCTTCGTCGGCCTCGGGGGCTACTTCTTCTCCGGCGCCGACCTCAGCGACACCGTCGCCGTCGTCGGCGACGCCAAGATCCCCTACTCCAAGTTCCGCAACCGGGTCAACCAGTACCTCGAGATGATGCGCGAGCAGCGCAAGGTCGAGGTCACGCAGGCCATGGAGACCGAGGTGAAGCAGGGGATGCTGCGCGACATGATCGTCGACGAGCTCCTCGCCGGCGAGGCCGAGAAGATGGGGCTGCGCGTCAGCGACATGGAGCTCTCCCTGAGCATCCAGAACACCCCCGCCTTCCAGCGCGAGGGGCGCTTCGACCAGGACCTCTATTTCCAGGCCGTGCGCTTCTCCTTCAAGACCTCCCCCGAGCAGTTCGAGCGGGACCAGCGCCGCGCGATGCTGAGCGCGAAGCTCAAGTCGATCCTCGCGCGCAGCGCGAAGGTCTCCCCCGAGGAGATCGACTCGGAGTGGGCCGTCGCGAGCAAGGCCAAGGGCGCGCCCAAGACGAAGGAGGATTTCGCGGGCCAGCTGCGCCAGAAGCGCGCGCTCGACACGATCAACTCCTTCCTCCGCGGGCTCGCCGCCTCGACGGAGATCCGCACGTACCTCGACCAGCGCGAACAAGGGGTCTGACGTGACCGGTCCCCGCGCGTCCATCGTCGTCGTCGGTTCCGTCGCGCTCGACAGCGTCCAGACCCCCTCCGGCGAGAGCCGCGAGGCCCTGGGCGGCTCCGCCGTCTACTTCTCGCTGGCCGCCCGCCACTTCGCCGACGTGCGCATGGTCGGCGTCGTCGGGGAGGACTTCCCGGCCGAGCATCGCGCGATGCTCACCGGGCAGGGCATCGACGTCCGCGGCCTGCAGGCCGTCCCGGGCCGGACCTTCCGGTGGGTCGGCCGCTTCGGACGCAACCTCAACTGCGCGAAGACCCTCGACACGCAGCTCAACGTCTTCGAGTCCTTCAAGCCCGACCTGAGCGAGGAGCAGCGCGCCTCTCAGGCGGTGTTCCTCGCGAACATCGACCCGGACCTCCAGCACGAGGTCCTCGCGCAGATGCGCCAGCCGCGGCTGGTGGCCTGCGACACGATGAACTTCTGGATCACGAAGAAGCGGGCCGCGCTGCGCAAGCTCCTCAAGCGCGTGAACGTCTTCTTCGTCAACGAAGAAGAGGCGCGCAAGCTCACGCGCCAGGCCAACAACGTCCGCGCGGCGCGGGTCCTCGCGGGCTGGGGACCCTCGGTCGTCGTCGTGAAGATGGGCGAGCACGGAGCCCTGCTGCTGGCGGCCGGGCGCGTCTACCCCTTCCCCGCCTTCCCGCTCGACACCGTCAAGGATCCGACGGGCGCCGGCGACTCCTTCGCCGGGGCCTTCCTGGGGCACCTCGTCTCCTCGGGGGCGCACTTCGACGATGTCGCGGCCCTCAAGCGCTCCATCATCTACGGGACGGTGATGGCCTCCTTCAACGTCTCGGACTTCAGCACCAAGCGGCTCGAGGCTCTCGACCGGCCCTCGCTCGACGAGCGTTTCCGCGAGTACGCGGGCCTCTTCGCCATCGAGGGAGCCCCGGCTACTCGTTGATCGAGCTCCGCGACCTCACCAAGCGCTTCGGCGACCTCTCCGCCGTCGACGGCGTCACCCTCTCCGTGGCGCCGGGGGAGATCTTCGGCTTCCTCGGCCCCAACGGGGCCGGCAAGACCACCACCGTGAAGATGCTCTCCGGGCTCCTGCGACCGAGCGCGGGCTCGGCGTCCATCTGCGGCTTCGACATCGTCGAGAGGACCCTCGAGGCCAAGCGCGTGCTCGGCATCGTCCCCGACGAGCCCTTCGTCTACCCCAAGCTCACCGGCGCCGAGTTCCTGCGGCTGAGCGGCGACCTCCACGCGGTCCCTCTCGCGACCCAGCGCCGGCGCATCCCCGAACTCCTCGAGATGTTCGAGCTCTCCTCCTGGGGCGGGGAGCTCCTCGAGTCCTATTCCCACGGCATGCGCCAGAAGCTCGTCCTCTCCTCGGTGCTCCTCCACGAGCCGAAGGCCCTGCTCCTCGACGAGCCCCTCGTCGGTCTCGACCCCAAGAGCGCGCGCATGGCCAAGGAGATCCTGCGCACGCTCGCTTCCCGCGGCTGCGCGATCTTCATGTGCACCCACGTCCTCGAGATCGCCGAGGCCATCTGCGACCGCATCGGCATCATGATGAACGGCCGCCTCGACGCCGTCGGCACGATGTCCGAGCTGCGCGCGAAGGCGGGCGCGGGCTCCGAGGGCGCGCGTCTCGAGGACCTGTTCCTGCGCCTGACCGGCGCGCAGGAGTACGCGCAGCTGCTCAAGAACCTTTGATCCTCCTCCACCTCTTCCGCCGCCGCCTCCTCTCCTCGAAGAACCGCCTCCGCTCGCTGAGTCTCTGGGAGGGGACGCGCGACGCGGCCTTCGTCCTCGTCGGACTCTGGATGCTCGCCGGCCTCCATTACGGCTTCTACCGGCTCCTCTTCTACCTCAAGGACATCGAACTCATCGGCGCCCTCCTCATCTGGAAGCTCACGGCGATGGCGCTCCTGACGACCTTCGGGATGGTCGTGCTCTCGAGCCTCATCATCTCGCTGACCTCCCTCTTCTACGCGAGCGACCTTCCCTGGCTGCTGCGCTGCCCGGCCGGGATCCGGACCGTCTTCCTCGACAAGTCGCTCGAGACCGTGTTCTTCTCGTCGTGGATGATCGCGCTCGCGCTCCTGCCCTTCATCCTCGCGCTCGGCCGCGTCCTGGGCGCCGGCTGGGGCTTCTACGCGGTCTTCTGCGCGCTGACCCCGCCCTTCCTCGCCCTCGCCGCCGTCCTCGGGATGACCTTCACCCTGCTCCTGCTGCGCATATTCCCGTCCTCCCGGACCCGGGACGTCGTCTGGGTGCTCTCGAGCCTCTCGGTGGCGGGGCTCTACATGCTCCTGCGCTTCTCGCAGCCCGAGCGCCTCATCCGGCCGGACATGCTGAAGCTCGTCGCGGAGTACCTCGCCTACCTGCAGGCGCCGACCGCCCCCTACGCGCCCTCCTGGTGGATGACGAAGGCGCTCAAGGCCTGGGTCCTCGGCGAGCGCGGGACCTTCTGGGGGCAGGCCGCCCTCCTCTGGGGCTCCGCGCTGGCCCTCTACGCGGGCCTCCTCTCGCTGGCGGGACGCTTCTACGCCGTCGCCTACTCCGGCGCGCAGGAGTCGCGGCGAGGCCGGCGCGAGTCCGACATCCCCGAGACCCCCGAGATGCGCCTGGCGCGCTTCTTCGGAGGGGGGGCGCGCGCGCGGACCATCGCGGCCCTCTTCTGGAAGGAGCGCCTCACCTTCTCGCGCGACGTCAAGCAGTGGTCGCAGCTCGTGCTCATCGGCGCGCTCCTCTGCGTCTACCTCTTCAGCATCGCCCGCCTTCCGCTCGACACCCCGGACCTCAAGAGTCTCGTGAGCTTCCTCAACATCGGCATCGCCGGCTTCGTGCTCGCGGCGCTCTGCCTGCGCTTCACCTTCCCCTCGGTGAGTCTCGAGGGGCGCAGCTGGTGGGTCGTGCGCAGCTCGCCTATCACGGTCGAGTCCGTGATGTTCCAGAAGCTGCTCTTCACGCTGGGGCCGATGCTGCTCATCGCGACGGCGATGGTGGCGGCGTCGAACCATCTGCTGGAGGCCGACGCCTTCATCAGCCGCCTCACCCTGGGCACGATCTGGGTCGCGATGGGCGCGCTCTGCGTCATGGGGATCGGACTCGGAGCCGTGTTCCCGCGCTTCCACGTCGAGAACATCCACCAGATCGAGTCCTCGGCGGGGGGCTTCGTCTACATGGCCTGCGCCCTCTCCTACGTCGGCTTCCTCGTGGCCTGCGAGGCGATGCCCGTGCGCATGCACTTCTTCGAGCGCTTCGGACGGCTCCAGCCCTGGGAGCCGGGCATCCTCCTGCTGTGCGCCGCCACCTTCATCGTCGTCAACGCCGTCGCCTACGTCGTGCCGTGGATCCTCGGCCGGAGGTCTCTGGAGAAATATGAAGGCGATTAACATCCTCTTCTCGCTCATCCTGCCCCTCAGCACGCCGACGCAGGCGGCGCAGCCGCCTGCGAGCTCCGCCGCGAAGCCGAAGATCGCGGTCGTCCTCGACGACTTCGGCCTGAACTACAAGAAGACTCCGCCGGACGCCGAGTGGGAGGCCCTGCCCTTCCCGCTCACCTTCGCGGTGATGCCCCGCTCGCCCAAGACCCGCGAGGCCGCCCGGAGCATCAAGGCCTCGGACAAGGAGCTCATCATCCACTTCCCGTTCGACCCCTTCCTCAAGCTCGAGCTCCCCAAGGACGCGGTCTCCGAGAAGGACGCCGCCGTCGTCGAAGCCCTCCTCGCGGAGAGCTTCCGGGACATCCCCGGGCCGGCCGGGATCAACACCCACCGTTCGCTCAAAGCGACGCAGAACCGGCCGCTCATGGCCCGGTTCATGAAGGGCTACAAGGCGAAGGGGCTCTACTTCCTCGACAGCGGCGTCTCGCCCAAGACCGTGGCGTACGCGGAGGCCCGCGCGGCCGGCATCCCGGCGGTCCGCAACGATCTCTTCCTCGAACCCACCGCGCACCCCGGCGTGGAGCAGTGCCGGAAGGTTCTCCTCATGGCCGAGCGGCTCGCCCGCAAGCGGGGGCACGCGACGGTCATCGGGCACCACTACCACCGCAGCACCCTGGACTGCCTGAAGGGCGCCGTCCCGGAGCTGCAGAAGCAGGGCATCGAGTTCGTCTTCGCCTCTCAGCTCGCGACGCCGGTCCCGGCGGGGGGCAAGTGAAGATGCTCCATCGACTGCTGCTGGCCGGTCTTTTCCTCTGCGTTCCCCTGGGGGTGCGGGCTCACCCGGGCGGCGTCGACGCCGAGGGCTGTCACCGCGAGAGCGCTACGGGACAGCGGCACTGCCATCCCGAGCGTGCGAAGGGCGCGGCGGCGAAGCCCGCTCCCTCGGCCGCGGCGGCCAAAGAAGAATCGTTCCGCGGCAAGGTCGTCGCGGTGCTCGACGGGGACACGATCGAGGTCATGAACGAGGGCCGCGCCGTGCGCATCCGCCTGGCGGGGGTCGACTGCCCCGAGAAGTCCCAGCCCTTCGGGAAGCAGGCCAAGCTCTTCACCTCCGAGCTGGCTTTCGGACAGGTCGTCAACGTGCTCACCCACGACGTGGACCGCTACGGCCGCACCGTCGCGGAGATCCTCCTGCACGACGGCCGCTCCCTCAATCGGGAGCTCGTGAAGGCCGGGCTCGCCTGGTGGTACTGGCGCTATTCGAAGGACGAGGGGCTCAAAGCGCTCGAGGCCGAGGCCCGGGCCGCGAAGCGGGGCGTCTGGGCTCAGCCGGATCCCATCGCCCCGTGGATGTTCCGGAAGACGAAAGGAGCCGTTTGAGTGCTAGAATGACGGCGTGGATCCGCGCGCGGATTCACGGATCGCAGCCGGCGTGGCGGAACTGGCAGACGCAAGCGACTCAAAATCGCTCGGGGCTTCGCCCCATGTGGGTTCGACTCCCTCCGCCGGCACACGATCCGATCGCCCTCGTCCCGATGGGATGAGGGAGGAGTCTCTCCGATGAAGAAGCTCTCCCTTCTCGCCGCACTGGCATTCAGCGTCGCCGCCGTCCGCGCGCAGGTGGTCTTCCACAAGATCGAACCGTTAGGGAAGGCGCTCGGCCCCTTCGACGAGGGGGGCTCGTACTTCGCGCTCAAGTGGCAGAAGGCGGCCCCGAACGGAGTGTTCCTCGCGGCGGCCGCCGATCCTGCGCGCCGCAGGGTCTGGCTCGCGGCGGCCCCCTACGGGACGAGTTCCGAGGCGGTCCTCACCGCGTTCGACGCCCACGGCGAGAAGGCCGGCGAGGTCCTCCTCCCGACGGGATTCAAGGAGTTCAAGGTCCTTGACGAGGGAGGCCCCGATCCGCTCTTCGTGGTCTACAGAGAAGCGGCGCTCGCCGCCTTCGACGCCGGAGGGAAGATGCGCTGGGAGCTCAAGCCCGCGCAGATGCGCGCCGAGTCCTTCGCGCTCGCCTCGAAGTCCGAGGGCGGGCCCTGGGTCGCCGCGACCTACTACTACGGAGAGGCCGGCCTGCGCGTGGCGGACGGCAAGGGCAAGCTCCTCTGCGAGCTCAAGGAGCCCTCGAGCCTCCGCTGGGTCTCCCGGGTGCTGGTCGGCAAGAAGGCCCGGCTCCTCGCCACCGACGGCATCGGCAAGCTCATGATCCTCGACGAGAAGGGGAAGGTGCTCGAGCGCGTGAGCGCCGGGGGCAACAGCGAGCGGGCCCTGCTCGACGCACGGAACCCGAAGGACCGCCGCCTCTATGTGCTCGACTCCGGCTTCGACACCCAGCGTCAGTCGATCGCCGTCTACCGTTCGACGGACCCCGCGAAGGGGGGCTGGACGAAGGAGCTCTCCCAGGACCTCGGGCACATCACCGTCTCGGCGCTGACGCTGGGCGACTTCGACGGGAAGGGGACGCTCCTCCCCGTGCTCGGCACGGACAACGGCTGGGTGTTCGTCCTCGACCAGACGGGAAAGGTCATCGACGAGCGCCGGCTGCATGGGCGCGTCTCCCTGCTGGCCGCCGCCGACTTCTCGGGGAAGGGCAAGGACGACCTCCTGGTCGCGACCGAAGGATCCTCCCTGAACCTGTCGTTCTATACGCGGGAAGCTCGTCCGTCCCGTTGAAGGTCCGCGCCCGGTTGTGCTAAGCTCGTCCCGATGAAGAAGATCCTGGTCGTCGACGACAACACCGCTTTCACCGAGCTGGTCGAGATGGTCTTCAGCGGCGAGTACGAGGTCCTGAAGGCCCCCGACGGCCAGGAAGGGCTGCGCATGGCCCAGACGACGCATCCCGACGTCATCCTCCTCGACGTCATGATGCCCAAGGTCTCCGGCCTCGAGATGCTGCGACAGCTCCAGGCGGACCCCGAGACGCGCGCCATCCCCATCATCGTGCTGACCGCCAGCCACTTCGACCCCTCGACGCAGGGGATGTTCAAGGAGGAGCCCAACGTGCTCTCCTTCCTGCGCAAGCCCTGCGGGATCGAGATGATGCGCAGCCAGATCCAGCTCGCGCTGCAAAGGCGCGAGCAGAACAACCCCTGATGGCTCCAAAGACGGTGCTGGTCGTCGACGACGACCAGGTGCTCGTCTCCATGCTCAAGGACGGGCTCGAGACCCGCGGCTACCGCGTCGTCACCGCCTATGACGGACTCCAGGGGATCCTCCAGGCCCATCAAAGCCGCCCCGACGCCATCCTCCTCGACTTCCAGATGCCGGCCGGCGGCGGGCCCGGAACCTACGAGCGCCTGCGCGAGGCGCAGGACACCCGCGAGACGCCCATCATCTTCCTGACCGCCGTCACCGCCCAGCAGGTCCGCGAGAAGGTGAAGTCTTCTCCCCGGACCTATTTCCTCAAGAAGCCGGTCTCTCTCGAGCAGCTGCTCTCCGTGCTCGAGCAGATCCTGCAGGCGGCGCCGGCCTCCGCGCCGGCCCCGACGCCGGCACCGCCTCCGGCGCCGGCCGCCGCCGCGCCTTCTCCGGCCCCGGCGCCCGCCCGGGCTCCCGCCCGCGCCCCGGCGCCGACGCTGCGCTCGGCGGGCGGGGGCTGGCAGACCCAGGACTTCACGCTGAGCGCGGCGGACTGCGACCCTTCGGGGGTCCTCGCCCTCCAGGGACTCTCCCGGATCATGCAGGAGAGCCGAAAGAGCCTCCTCTCCAAGGCGGGCGTCCTGCTCGACGTGCTCGAGGGCATGCGCGGTCTGCGCTGCCCGCTCTACGCGCTGGACCTCAAGCTCCGCGGCTCCGCCCGCGCGGGCGAGCGGGTCGCCGTGCGCACCCGCCTCATCCAGGTCTTTCCCGCGAGCCTCGCCTTCGAGCATGAGGTCCGCGGAGGTCCCGGCTCCACCGTGCTCGTCGCGCATTCCTTCGCGCGCCAGGCGCTCCTCGACGCCAAGGGGAAGCCCGAGCGCTGGCCGAAGGACCTCGAAGTCCTCCTCCGTCCTTTCGTCGTCGGCTAGAACCCAACCAGGGGCGTCTTCCTACTGCAATCGCGGCTTTCGGGCTGCGACATTGTTGCTCGTCCCGAACAACCAGACGGCGTAGCTTCGGGACGTCCCGAACCTACGCATTCTGGATGTTCGGGACGGGGCTTGCGTAGCCCCGCTACGCTGTGCCCCTGCGCGCCGCGTCTCGCTCCGAAATCCGCGATTTCGTAACGGAAGTCGCCCCTGGTTGGGTTCTAGACGGGGTCGTCTTCAGAAATGACAGGGGTGGCGTGCGGGTGCGCGGCGGGGAGGTTAGATGTAGGGGACGTCGAGGCCGTCGAGGGTGAGGCGGGGGGACTGCGTCTGGCTGGAGTAGTAGTCCCACGCCACACCGATGAGCGCCTTGAGGACGCAGGCGGCGGGGACGCCGAAGAGCAGGCCGATGAAGCCGAACACCTTCCCGCCGATCATGAGGGCCAGCAGGAAGACCAGCGGGTGCAGATGCATGGAGTGGCGGGAGATGAGGGGCTGGAGCAGCGCCTCGTCGGCGAGGCGGATGCCGCCGAAGAGCGCGACGACCTTGAGGGGGGCGATGACGTCGTGGAACTGGAAGAAGGCGACGAGTCCGCCCACGAGAGCGCCGATGATGGCGCCGAGATAGGGGATGAAGCTCGACACTCCGGACAGGGTGGCCACGCCGAGCGCGTAGTCGATCCCGAGGATCCAGAGCCCGACGTACGAGGCCAGGCCGATGACGCTCGCGGTGATGAGTATGCCGCGCAGGTAGTTCCCCAAGGAGGTGTCGATCTCGCTGAAGATGTGCAGGACCTGCTCGACGTGGCGGCCCGGGCAGATCTGCACGGCCTTGTCCATCAGGGCGTCGGAGTCCATGAGCATGAAGAAAGTGATGAACGGGACCAGGAAGATGAGCGAGAGCAGCGGGAAGAGCCCGAGGATGTAGGAGGGGAGCTTGGGCAGCTGCTCCATGAGCGGGTTGTACATCTTCAAGCTGAGGCGCTCGACGAGCACGTTGCCGAAGGGGAGTCGGTGGGCGAGCTCCTTCTGCAGGGATCCGAAGATCGTCTCGATGCCCGTGAAGTAGAGCTGCGCGCGTCCCTGCAGGAGCGCCAGCTCCGAGGTCATCGCCGGCAGCAGGAAGTTGGCTCCGAGGGCGATGGCCGAGGCGATGACGAGGTAGAGGCCGAGCACGACGTGTTCGCGGCGGTAGCCGCGGCTCTCGAACTCGTGGATGAGCGGGTTGACGAGGTAGGCGAGGGCGAAGCTCAGCAGGAACGGGATGAGCACCGCGTGGATGTGGTACAGGAAATACAGGAACGCCGCCCCGGCGAAGAGCGCCGGCCAGGAGAGGCTCGGGAGCTGGCGGCGGGCGGCGGTTCCCATGCTCATCCCCGGTTCAGGCGGCCGGCCGTTCCGCTTCGCCGACCGTCGCGGTCTCCCCGTGGGTGGCCTTGCGCAGACGCGCCGAGAGCAGACGCGCGAGGTGGGTCATGATGCTGACGCCGATGGCCGGGTGCTGCTGCAGGATGTCGTCGAGCTTCGAGCGGTAGAGGAGCAGGAGCGTCGAGCGCTCCTTCGCCTTCGCGCAGGCCGAACGCGGCAGCTGTTCGAGCAGCGCCATCTCCCCGAAGAAGGAGCCCGGGCCCAGCTCGGCGACGACGTGCGTCCCGCGCGTGAGCTCGACCTTCCCCGTCTCGACGATGAAGAGCGCGCGCCCGATGTCGCCTTCGAGGAAGAGGACCTCTCCCTCGTGGTAGGTCCGCGCGTGGAACATCTGCAGCAGGTGCCCGAGCTCGCGCGGGGAGAGTCCCTTGAAGAGGGACAGGGAGCGGAGGAAGTCGCGCTTGCGGACGAACTGCTTGTCGATGAAGAAGGCCTGCAGCTTGTCGAACGGCTTCACGCCGCGCTGCCGCCGGTCTCGCGGTAGGCCTTCTGGGCCGCCTCGAACGCCGCGCCGACCTGCTCCTTCTTCGAGTGGAGCAGCTCGCGCTCCTTCTCGTAGACCTCGCGGACCTTCTCGCGGCCTTCCTCGGCCATCCTGCCGATGCGGCGGCGGGTCTCCGCGCCCGAGGCGGGGGCGAAGAGGACTCCGAGCGCGGCGCCGACGACGCCGCCGAGCATGAACGCGAAGATGCACTCACCGGAATTGTTGTTCTCAGACATTTGATCCTCCGATATCCTTCTCAGACGGCTTCAGTCGCAGGAGCGGGCCCGGCGACGCATCCAGAAAGCGGCCGCCGTTCCCAGCCCGATCGCCAGGGCTTTCGCCCAGCCCGAGCTCGCGAGACCCGCGAACTCGCTCAGGCGGTCGGTGGCTCCGCGCAGCCGCCCGAACTGGTCGCGGGCGGTGTAGGCGAGCGCCTCGACCGCCGCCGCCGCGCGCCGCACCTGCCAGAAGACGTACAGGGCGAAGCCCAGGAGGGCGAGGACGGCGAGGGTGATGACGCCGAGGCAGACGGCGATGAACGCCATGAGTATGTGTTCCACGGGTACGATGATAGCCGAAATCGGCGAGGAGCGGCAAGCCTTTTGTGGCGGGCCGCTCCCGCCGGGGGGGGCGCGGGAGGACTCTTCCGTCCCTTCGCTCCGCGGCGCCCGTCCAGGGCCCAGTCTCGTCCTGGGCCGGCGGCCCGGGTAGGTCCAAGGGCCTATAAAAGCGACTAGGCCCTTTGGCCCTTGATTGGGGACCCCCCGACCTACTATCCTGAAAGTGCCATGAAACCCTTCGGCCGCCGCAAGCACGGTCATGCCGCCGGGCCCGAGGCCTCCGTTCCCAAGGCCCCGGTTCCCGAGGCCCCGCCTCCCGCGGAGCCCGACATCCCCGTCCTCAAGAAGAAGGAGGAAGAGCGCAAGCGCGGCGGCGCGCTCTGGAGCGGCAGCGGCGCCTCCGGCGGCGCGTCGGGCCTGGGCGCGGCGGGCGTAGAGGTCGGAGCGGGCGCGGCGGCGCGCGCCGGCTTCCTCGGCTCCCGTGCCGTGGCGGCGGCCCTCTCGAAGCTCCTCGGCGGCCCCGGGACCGTGCTCGGCGGGCTCTTCGCGGCCAAATACGGCTCGAGCATCGTCCTCGGCGGCATGATGCTCTGGGCGGCCCTCGTCAGTCTCGCCGGCCTCGCCATGCTCGGCGGCGGTCGAGGAACCGTCGAGAGTCCGGCGGTCTCCCTCTCCATGGGGGGCTCCGGCATCGTCATCGATTCCGCCCGCGACAAGGCCCTGGGCATGGTCGCCAGGGCCAACGAGGGCGAGTTCGCCTGGGACGAGACCAAGCCCACAGCGCCCAAGGTCGAAGAGAAGAAGGATGCCGTCCAGGCCGATGGGGAGCAGACTCCTCCCATGCCGGACGTCAGCGAGATGATGAAGCAGCAGGGCATCCAGGGCGACAAGGGCGCCCTCGCCGACGGCTTCACCAAGCGCCTCGCGAAGGGCCTTCCCGAGGGCAGCATGCCGTCGATGATGGGTTCGGCCGGGCTCGCGGGCGGCAACAAAGGGCTCAAGCAGGGCGCGGGCGGCTTCAATCTCAAGTCGAACATCGGCGGCAAGCCGGCGCAGGGCAAGCTCGCGACCTTCGCCCGGGGCCTCTTGAAGCCCGCCGTCGGGAAGCTCAGCTCGCTGCGCGGGCGCTCGAACCGGGCGATGGGCCAGCTCAAGATGGCGCGCACGATGTCGAGCGCCGGCGCCGCCGCGGCTCCGGATTCGCAGGCGCACCAGTACGCGGCCAACGCCTTCGACCAGCAGGGGACGCAGGGCGGTCAGATCTCCGGCATCGACGACACCTCCGCGGTGGTCCCGCCGAGCGCCGGCACCGGTACCGGCACCGGGGTCGACAACACCCTCCCGACCGTCCCGGAGGTCCCGCCGGGCGGCAACGTGACGCCGTATCAGCCCACCCTGGACGCCGCCAAGGGCATGGGGAACATGGCTTCCATGCTCAAGCTCCTCAGCCTCGTCCTCATCGCCGCGGGCATCGCCATCATGGCCATGGCCTCCGGCCCGTGGGCGTTCATCCTCATCATGATCGGGCTGATGCTCGTCGCCCTCGGCATGATGATGCTCTCCATGGCCGGCGCCATGGCCGGCATGGCCAAGAACATGGGCAACATGATGAAGAACATGTACGGCCAGCAGGACCAGGGACAGATCGTCGACGAGTGCGCCGACCAGGCCTACTCGAAGGGCACCAAGATCGCCAACTGCAGCCCCGCGACGCAGCCGGAGGAGAACAAGCGCAACACCAGCGTCCAGCAGGCGGTGCAGGACGAGTCGAACGCGACCTATCAGATGGACGGCGGGACGCAGAAGGTCCAGACGAAGGGCAGCAACACTCAGTAAGCACGAGACGCAAAGAGGAGGGCCGCCCTTCGTCGAGGGCGGCCCTCCTCTTCGTTGGGGTTCAGGAGCGGGAGGCTTGCTTGACCGCCTTTCGGACGGCGCGGGCGTAGAGCCAGCGCACCGGGACGAGGAGGCTCAGCAGCTCGAGGGGGGCGCGGAACATCACCGCGAACACCTCGGCCTGCACGCGCGTCCCCTTCGCGGGCGCCTCCAGCAGCTCGAGCGAGCAGATGAACTCTCCCGCGTCGAAGAAGCCCTTCTCCTTGCGCACGGCGAGTTCCAGGCGGTACGGGGGCTCGCAGGTCCGGATGTCCCAGGAGAAGCTCTCGCGCCCTCCCCGTGCGTCGAGCACCGCGACCCGGGCCCCGGCGGCGAAGGCGGGGGGGGAGCCGGCGCCGTGGAGCTTGACGGACGCTCCGCCCCGGCAGGCGCGCAGGGCGTGCGAGAGGGTCAGGCAGAACTCGGGCCGCGCCAGGCGCTTCCAGAGCTCCGCGGGGGACTGGGACAGCAGGACCTCGGTCTTCACGGGTCGCATGCGTCTTGTATAACAGACCGCGCGCGGCTTGTCAACGCGATGAATCCCAGGTGCCTGCCATATAACGTTATACGACGTCGGACTTCGTCGAGTCTCGACATGACCGGCGAATCCGGCGATGTATAACGTCATATGGCAGGCACCCGCATCCACGCGCGACGGGAAGTCGCGAAACTGCTAGAATCGGCTTCCGATGAGCAAACCCGAAGGCAAGAGCTGGTCGCACACCGTCCACCTCCCGCAGACGCAGTTCCCCATGAAGGGGGACCTCCCCAAGCGCGAGCCGCCGACGCTCGCGTTCTGGGAGGAGAAGAAGGTCTTCGAGCGCATGCTGGAGGCCGCGAAGGACGGCTCCTTCGTGCTCCACGACGGTCCGCCCTACGCCAACGGCCACATCCACATGGGGACCGCCCTCAACAAGGTCCTCAAGGACCTCGTCGTGAAGTCCCAGTCCATGCTCGGCCGCCGCACGCCCTACGTGCCCGGCTGGGACTGCCACGGCCTGCCCATCGAGCACGCCCTCCTCAAGGAGAAGAAGGCGAGCAAGCGCGACGTCAAGGACCTCGTCGCCTTCCGGCACGAGGCCCAGGCCTTCGCCGAACGCTTCATCGGCGTCCAGCGCGCGGAGTTCAAGCGCCTCGGCGTGCTCGGCTCCTGGGACGCGCCTTACACGACGATGTCGCGCTCCTACGAGGCCGGCATCCTGCGCGCCTTCCGTCGTCTCTACCGCGACGGCTACATCTTCCGGGGCCTGAAGACCGTCTCCTGGTGCGTCTACTGCGAGACCGCCTTGGCCGAGGCCGAGGTCGAGTACAAGGACAAGACCTCCCCGTCGGTGTATGTCGCTCTGCCCATGAAGGGGCAGAGCGAGCGGTTCGGGAAGGACGCCTCGGTCCTCGTCTGGACGACGACCCCGTGGACGCTGCCCGCCAACCTCGCGGTGGCCTTCAACCCGACGATGTCGTACTCGCTCCTGCGCCTCAAGCTCCCGGGCGTCGACGCGCCCCGCGCCCTCCTCATGGCCGACTCCCGCGCCGAGGCCGTCTGCAAGGCCCTCCACGCGGAGGTCGTCGGCAAGGTCGGGACCTGGTCGGGCCGCGAGGTCGTCGACTCCGGGCTCGTCTGCGAGACGCCCTTCGGGCACCTCGCGGGCTTCCCGACCAAGGAGTCCCGCACGGTCCTCGCCGACTACGTGAGCGCGGAGGACGGCACGGGCATCGTGCACACCGCGCCCGGACACGGGCTCGACGACTTCCACACCGGGCTCAAGAACAAGCTCCCCATCCTCTGCCCCGTCGACGGCAACGGCCGCTTCACGGCCGAGGCCGGGCCGTTCCAGGGCCTGCAGATCTTCAAGGAGGGGAACCCGCAGGTCGTCGAGCGCCTGCTCGCCGACGGCCGGCTCCTCGCCCATGAGAGCATCGCGCACAGCTACCCGCACTGCTGGCGCTGCAAGAACCCCATCGCCTTCCGCGCCACCGAGCAGTGGTTCCTCGGAGTGGAGAAGAACGGCCTGCGCGAGCGCCTCCTCAAGGCGATCGACGAGGTCCAGTGGGTCCCCGCCGCCGGCAAGGAGCGCATCTCCGCGATGGTCACGAACCGTCCCGACTGGTGCATCTCGCGCCAGCGGCTGTGGGGCACGCCCATCCCCATCCTGCACTGCGCCGCCTGCGGCAAGCTCCACGACGACGAGGCGACCCTCGCCGCGATCGAGCAGCGCGTCGCCGAGGCCGGCTCCGACTTCTGGTTCGCGGAGCGCGAGGCCCCCGTGGCCCTGCCCGGGACGAAGGAGGTCCCCGCGGGCGCCCAGACCTGGAGCTTCCTGCCGGCGAAGCCCTGCGCCTGCGGCTCGACGCTCTTCCGCCGCGACGCCGACATCCTCGACGTCTGGGTGGACTCGGGCGCCTCCTGGCTGAGCGTGCTCGGCGAGAAGGCCGTCCCCTGCGACCTCTACCTCGAGGGCTCCGACCAGCACCGCGGCTGGTTCCAGAGCTCCCTGGTGATGGCCGTGGCCTGCACAGGGAAAGCGCCGTATAAGGCGGTGCTCACCCACGGCTTCCTCCTCGACGAGAAGGGTCATGCGATGCACAAGTCGG
Source organism: Elusimicrobiota bacterium (assembly GCA_041660925.1). Taxonomy (NCBI): domain Bacteria; kingdom Pseudomonadati; phylum Elusimicrobiota; species Elusimicrobiota bacterium. The sequence goes on along the minus strand of JBAZVI010000002.1, from coordinate 508,776 downwards.
CCGGCAACACCGTGAGCCCGCAGGAGGTCATCGACAAGCTCGGCGCCGACGTCCTGCGTCTGTGGGTCGCGCTCGCCGACTTCACCGACGACGTCCGCATCTCGAGCAAGCTCCTCGAGGGGCCGACCGAGTCCTACCGGAAGCTCCGCAACACCTTCCGTTTCCTGCTCGGCAGCGTCTGCGACTTCGACCCGCTGAAGGACGCCGTTCCCTTCGCGAAGCTCCCCGAGCTCGAGCGCGCCATGCTCGCGCGGCTCTCGGCGCTCGAGGACGGGGTCCGCCGCGACTGCGCGGAGTACGCCTTCCGGCGCAGCGCCATCGCGCTGCAGGACTTCTGCAACCTCGACCTCTCGGCCTTCTACCTCGACGTCCGCAAGGACGCGCTCTACACCCTCGGGACCGACGACCCGGTCCGGCGCGGGGCGCAGACGGTCATGTGGGAGTGCCTCACGCGCCTGCTGCGTCTGGCCTCCCCGATCCTCTCGTTCACCTGCGAGGAGGGCTGGCAGGAGCTGCGCCGCCTCCTCGCCGAGAAGGGCTCGGCCTGGCCCGCGGCCGAGAGCGTCTTCCTCCAGCCGCTGCCTCCGTGCCCGAAGGAGTGGGCCGACGAGCAGCTCCAGCTGCGCTGGGCGGACCTCCTGCGCGTGCGCGAGGCCGCGCTCAAGGTCCTCGAGCGCATGCGCGGGGCCAAGGCCATCGGCTCCTCGCTGCAGGCGCGGGTCGTCGTCTCCGCCGGCGGAGACGCCTACGAGTTCCTGCGCACCCTGAGCCCCGAGGCCTGGGCCGAGCTCCTCATCGTCTCCGACGTCGAGCTCAAGCGCCTCACCGACGCCGCCGAGACCGAGGCGGCGGTCAAGACGGGCGAGGCGAGCAGCGAGAGCGCCGTGCTCTCCGTCGCTCCGGCCGAGGCCGTGCAGGTTCACGCCGAGCGCTCCGCGGGCACGAAGTGCCCTCGTTGCTGGCGCTACCGCAGCGACCTCGGACTCTCCAGCGAGGACCCCGCCCTGTGCGCACGCTGCGTCCAGCAGCTCTCGAAGCGCTGAGCGTCCTCGCCGTCTTCGGCGCGGACCGCGCCACGAAGGTCTGGGCGCTGCGCGCCCTGCCTTCCGACTCCTCGCTGCACGTACTGCCGCTGCTGCACTTCACCTACGTCGAGAACACCGGCGCCGCCTGGGGGATGCTGCGGGGGGGGAACACTCTCCTCATCGCGGTCTCGCTCGTACTGCTCGCCGCGCTCCTGCAGATGCGCCGGCGCTGGGCCGTCGAGCAGGTCGGGGTCCGCTACGGCGCGGCGCTCGTCGTCGGCGGCGCGCTCGGCAACCTCTACGACCGGCTGACCCTGCGCTTCGTCGTGGACTTCCTGGAGTTCACCGGCTTCCCCTTCCCCGTCTTCAACGTCGCCGACTCCGCCATCACCGTCGGAGCATGTCTTTTGGCCTGGGGACTCAAGGATGAGAAGGACGAGTCCGCCCCCGCGAACCCCTCGCCGAAGTAGTCCCGCCTCATGAACGGCCGGTCCCCCTCACCCCTGTCCCCTCTCCCCCCGGTGGGGGGAGAGGGATGAAGGGAGAGGGGGGCTCCAAAAAACGGACACCGGCGGAGGGGTAACTCGCCGGTGTCCTTTCAATCGTGCGGCGCCGACGGCGGTGCGCCGTCGGCTACTTGCCTATGGGGTTGTTGTTGAGGTGCGTCACCGCTCCCATGAGGCCGAAGCCGATCGCTCCGCCGATGAGGGCGCCGATGGGCCCGCCGAAGATGAAGCCGAGGATGCCGAAGCCGACCGCGCCGAAGGCGCCGGCGACGGCGTCCTTCTTGAGCTCGGTCATGAGCGCCTTGTTCTTGGCGTCCTTGTCGGCGGCGGAGGTGTCGCGCTTGTCGCCGGTGATGGCCGGCACCTCGGCGACGACGAGCCCTCCCGGGGTCCCGCCCGGCCGCTGGAGCTGGCTCGTGCCCTGGCGGAGGCGGTTGAGGTAGGGGGCGCAGATGTCGTCGGTCGGCGTCGCGGTCCCGTCGATGGCCTGGTCGGTCCCCGCGCGGGCGGCGTCGTCATCGCCCTCTTTGGCCGCCTTCTGCATCTTGCTCTTCGTGATGCCGAGGCGCTGCAGGAGAGACGGCTTCTCCTCCGTCGTCGCCGCGGCCGCTTTCGGGGCCTTGCGCGTGCAGTAGTAGTCCTCGAGTTTGACCTGGTCGACGCCGCGCGCGGCGAGACCGGGCGGCACGCCCTTCTTCTCCTTGAGGATGGCCTCGGCCTTCGCGAAGGCCTTCTGGGTCCATTTGACGGAGAACTCCTTCTTCGCCTTCTCGAACTCGGCCGTCGCCTTGGCCTTGTCCTCGGCGCTCAGGTCCTTCTTCTCCATGGCCGCCTTGAGCCCCTTGAGCTTGAGGAGGTCGGCGTCCATCTCCTTGGCGGTCTCGGGGTTGTCCTTGGCGTCGGCGAGGAAGAGCACGAGCGCGAACTCGGTCGCGTCGTTGCTCCCGAGATAGTCCTTGATCTCCTGGTCGCGGGGAGAGAGCTTGGTCTCGACCTTGGACGGCGGCTGGTCCTTGGCCGGGGGCTGATCCTTCGCCGGGGGCATGGTCTGTCCGCCAAGGATCGGGTCCTTGGCCGGGGGCTGATCCTTCGCCGGGGGCTGATCCTTGGCCGGCGGCTGCGTCTTGCCGGCGGGCTTGCCGGCGACGGGCTTGGTCGTCGGCTTCGCCGAGGGCTTCGCCGCCGGCTTTGCCGCAGCCTTGGTCTTCGTCACGTGGAGCACGGTCGAGGGGTCCCTGGCCGAGAGGGAGAGCTCGAAGCGCGCCGGCGAGGCCTTGTTGGTCTTCGTGTCGCGCGCGGAGAGGACTCCGTCCTTGCGCTCGAGGACGTAGGTCGTGGGGCTGGCCTTGACGTCGGTCTCGGGGGCTTTGCCGGCCTCGACCTTGCGGTTGGTCCGCTTGACGAACTTGTAGAGGGGGACGCCCGAGAAGTCCGGATGCGCGGGGTCGCGAGTCAACCCGACGGCGCCTTTGAACTTCTCTCCGGTCGTCGGCTTGTGGTACGCGCCGCACTTGGGGGCGTAGCAGAACAGCTCGCCGGCTTCGGTGGTGACCGACTGCCAGCTGCCCCAGCCGGTCGGGGAGTTGAACTCGTCCTTGGGGGCGGGCTTCGCCGGTTTCGCCGGCTTGTCTGGGATGGCGCTCACCTTGTGCTTCGGGTTTCGGGGGTCGGTCGAGCCGGAGGCGGTCGACTCGCCCGCGGCGAAGGCCGGCAGCGGGAGGCTGTTGCCCAGGAGGAGGATGGCCATCAGGACGCGCAGAGTGGTTTTCATGGTCGCACCTTTCCCATAAGGAATGGAGCCGGCTCCGTGATTATACACGCAGGACTATAGAGGAGTCAGCGTCCAAGGGCCCATTATACACTAGGACGAAAGGCCTAGATAGTCGGCGAGGCGGGGGCGTCGCGCTCGAAGACCCCGACGGTCTCGATGTGAGAGGTCTGCGGGAAGAGGTCCACCGGCTGCACGCGGCGCAGGCGCCAGCCGCCGCGGGCCAGCCGGGCCGCGTCGCGCGCGAAGGTCGCGGGGTTGCAGGAGATGTAGACGATGCGGCGCATCGCCGGGGAGTTGAGGGACTTGAGCACGGACTCCTCGCAGCCCGCGCGCGGCGGGTCGAGCAGCGCGGCGCAGGAGAGCGGGGGCTTCTTCTCGAAGGAGGCGTGCAGGCGGCCCAGCGCGGTCTCGACGCGGCCGGGGACGAACTCGCAGTTCTTGACCTCGTTGAAGCGCGCGTTGCGCCGCGCGTTCTCGACGGCGTCGCGGTTCTCCTCGATGCCGACGATGCGCTCGGCCGCGCCCGAGAGACAGAGCGCGATGGAGCCGACCCCGCTGTAGAGGTCGAAGAGGAGCTCGGGGCGGAAGCCGTCCGCGCACAGGAGCGCGCGGGCCGCCTCGTAGAGGACGAGGCTCGCGGGGGTGTTCACCTGCATGAAGGCCGCCGGGGCGGCGCGCAGGCGCAGGGTCCCCAGTCGCTCCTCGAGCTCCGATTCTCCCCAGAGGGTGCGCCAGGCCGAGCCGAGCGCGACGGAGGTGCGGTGGGGCTGCACGTTGTGGAGGATCGCGACGATCTCGGGGAAGCCGACGAGGATGCGCTTGAGGAACTCGTCCTTGCGGGGGAAGGTGGAGTCGTTGGTGACCAGCGCGATGAGGGCCTTGCCGTCCTCGTTGGTGCGCACGAGCAGGTGGCGCAGCCAGCCCTCGTGCGCGCGCACGTCGTAGGGGCGCCAGCCGAGCTCGGCGCAGAGCGCCTTGACCCTCAGCGCGATGCGCACGGAGAGCTCGGGCTGCACCGGGCAGTCCGTGAAGTCCACGATGGCGTTGGTCCCGGGGGAGAAGAAGCCGGCGACGACGCGGCCCTCGCGCGCGCCGAAGGGGATGAGCACCTTGTTGCGGTAGCGCAGGACCTTCGGGGAGGGGAGCGCGGGCTCGACCGGCGGCTCGGGGATGCGGCCGATGCGGCGCAGGCAGTCGACGACGATGTCGCGCTTGGCCTCGAGCTGGCCCTTCGCGGAGAGCTGCTGCCAGTTGCAGCCGCCACAGGGGAGGGGCCCCCCGGGACGGAAGTGGTGCGCGCAGACCGGCTCGACGCGCTCGGGGCCGGGGGAGAGCACCTCGAGGAGCTCGGCCTCGGCGAAGCCCTTCTCGACCTTGCGCAGGCGCACGCGCAGGCGGTCGCCCGGGGCGGCGTAGGGGACGAAGATGACGCGGCCCGCGGTCGTGCTCCCCTCGGGCCGTGCCGTGGGGGCTGAGCGGGGCCCCGCGGCGCTCCCGCCCGCCCCTTCCGCCGCGGGCGCCGCGCCGGGGACGGAGCGTGCGATACCCTGCCCTTCGGGGGCGGGGCGGTCCACGCGGACTTCGAGCTCTTCGAGCGCCGTTTCCATGGGGACAGTGTACCAATTTAGTAGAATCCCCGTCGGAATATGAGACATCTTCTCCTCGCCGCCCTGCCGCTCCTCGCGCTCGGGGCCGCTGCCTGCGTGGACCTCCCGCAGGCCGGGGGCGCCCCCGCGGGCTCCATCTCGCGCACGAGCTTCGCCGACCTCGACCCCGGCGCCAAGACCCAGATCTCGCTGCACTTCGAGGTCCGCGCCTACGCCGTCGACCGCGCCGCGGCCGTCTCCGAGCTCGCCGAGCGCTCCTACGAGGGGATCATGCGGGACACGGGGCTCATGTCCTTCATGCCCCGCGGCCTCTACCCCGTCGTCATCTACGGCTCGAAGGAGGAATACCTGCGCAAGACCGGCATGCCGTCCTGGTCGGGAGGCGCGGCCGCCGGAAACTCCATCTACACCTTCGAGGGCCCGCAGCTGCCGGCCGTGCTCGCGCACGAGATGACGCACCTCGTCTTCAACGAGTACATGGGCCGCGACCGGACGGACCTGCGCTGGGTCAACGAGGGCCTCGCGGTCTACGAGGAGCGGACCCTCGCCAACCTCTCCTACCCGCAGCTCGACGGGAGCCATCCCCCGCTGCCTTTCGACCGCATGTCCGACGTCGCCCCGCTCAGCGAGGGGGCCTTCGACGCCGGGGCCTGGTACGCGCAGGTCACGAGCGTCGTCCGCTTCATGATCGAGCGCGGCGGCCGCATCGGCTTCGGCCAGTTCCTCGCCTCCCTCAAGGACGGGCGCACGATGGAGGACTCCGTGCGCGTCGGCTTCCCCGGGATCTGGACGTCGACGGGCGCGCTCGAGGCGTCCTGGCGGCGGACCCTGCAGTGAAGCGGAAGATCGCGGCCGGCCTCGCGTTCCTGCTGGCCTTCGCGCTCGGCGGGCCGCTGGCCTTCTCTCCCTACACCGCCTGGCTGCTCTCCCTGCCCGTCCTGCTCTGGTGCGCGGGCGGCTTCCACGCCGGGCTCCTGCGCGGCCTGCGCGACCGCCGCTTCGGCGTGCACCTGCTGGCCTCGACGAGCGCCTGGGCGCTCTTTCTGCTGAGCACCGCCGCGGTCTTCGCCGGCGAGCACCTGCCCGCGAGCCTGCGCGAGCCGCGCTTCCTCTCGTTGACGGGGATGGTCACGCTCGTCAACCTGGGGCTCTGGTTCGAGGCGCAGTACCAGAAGAAGAGCCCGGGCGCGATCCTGCGCCTCTACGGCCGCATCCCCGCGGCGGCGCGGGTCCTGCGCGAGGGCCGAGAGGTCACCCTGCCGCTCGGCGAGACCTCCCGCGGCGACCGCTTCGTCGTGCGCCCGGGAGAGCCGATCCCCGTCGACGGCGTCATCCTCGAGGGGACGTCTCTCGTCGAGGAGGGCCTTCACACCGGCGTCACGGAGCCCGTCGAGAAGCGCCCGGGCGGCCGGGTGCGGGCGGGCTCCGTCAACAAGTCCGGGCGGCTCGTGCTGGCCGCGCGCGGTCCGGGCGCCTCGGCGCTGCGGCGCCTCACCGACGAGGTCAGCACCTCCGCCGCCGCGCGACAGACGAGCGCGCGCGCCGTCGACCCCGTGGCCCAGGTCTTCTTCGTCGTCGTGCTGGCGGCCGCGGGCGCCGCGGCGGCCGCCGGCGCGGCGCGCGGGCCGCACCCCCGCCTCTTCTTCGCCGCGGCGGCGTTCCTCTCCGTGCTCTCCTCCGCCTGCCCCTGGGCCGTCGGGCTCGCCTCACCGCTCGCGCTCTTCTTCGGCGCGCTGCGCGGCGCGCGCCTCGGCATCGGCATGCGCAACCCGCGCCTCCTCGAGTCCTTCCGCAAGCCCGACGCGGTGCTCTTCGACAAGACCGGCGTGCTCTCCGAGGGCCGTCCCTGCCGCGTCGAGACCCTGGCCTTCGCCGGCTGGAGCGAGGCCGAGGTCGTCTCCGTCCTCCTGAGGGCGGAGCTCCACGTCGAGCACCCCTTCCTCAGCGCCCTGCGCCGGGAGGCGCGCGTCGAGGGAGCGGCGCGCGACTCCTTCGAGTTCTTCCCGCGCCGCGGCGTCTGCGTCGACCTCGACGGCCGCCGGATCCTCGCCGGCAGCCTGGCCTGGATCCTGCAGCACGGCGTCGAGCCCACGGCCGAGGAGGCGATGCGGCTCAAGAGCCGCTCGGATTCCCTCATCGCGCTGGCGGCCGACGGCCGCCTCGTCGGCGCCGTCGCCTTCGCCGACGAGCTGCGTCCCGAGGCCCGCGCCGCCGTCGAGCGCCTGCACGCGCGCGGCATCGAGCCGATCCTCGTCTCCGGCGACGACAACGCGGCCGCCTTCCGCGCCGCCGAGCATGCGGGCGTCGCGAAGGTCTACGCGGAGGCGCAGGAGGACGAGAAGGCCGAGCTCGTCGAGCGCCTGCGCGCGAAGGGGCGGCGCGTCGCGGTGCTCGGCGAGGGCTTGAGCGACTGCCTCGCCCTCGTGCGAGCGGACCTCGCTCTCTGCGGGGCCGGCTGCCCGGCTCCGGCCGAAGCGGCCGCGGATTTCACGCTCGAGCGGCGCGACCTCGACGGCTTCCTCCAGGCGGTGCTGCTCGGCCAGGACGTGCGCCGCGCCATCCGCCGCAACGTCCTCATCATGTTCGCCGTCCACGCCCTGATGATCCCGGCCTCGGTCTGGGCGCTGCTGCGCGGAGTCCGCCTGGGGCCGTCGTCCTACGCGCTGACCGCCGCCGCCGCGACGGCCGCGGTCCTCGTGAACTCGGCGCGGCTGCTCAAGACGCAAAAGGAGAAGAGGGAACCCGCATGAAGAACCGAACGACGAGACTCGGATATTCCGAGGCGCAGGCCCGCTCCGGAACGCGCGGCGCGATGCCGGCCATCGAGGCCTTCCCCAACCAGTATCCGGGGCGCGGCTTCGTCATCCGCATCGAGTACCCCGAGTACACGGCGGTGTGCCCCAAGACCGGACTGCCGGACTTCGGGACCATCGTCATCGAGTACGTCCCGGCGAAGCTGTGCCTGGAGCTCAAGAGCCTGAAGCTCTACCTCCTCGCCTTCCGCGACAAGGGGATCTTCTACGAGAACGCGGTCAACCGCATCCTCGACGACGTCGTCGGCGCCTGCCGTCCCGTGCGCGTCACGGTGACGGGGAGCTTCACTCCCCGCGGCGGGATGAGCTCGAGCGTCGTCGCGGCCTGGCCTCGGCCGAAGCGCTGAATTGAGGTCCCTCGCCGACGCGCTGGGCGCCGCGTCCTGCGGCTTCGTCGCCGAGGCGCTCCCCGCGCCGCTGCCGGCGGGGCCGTGGGTCCGGGTCCGCGCCGGCGCCGCCGCCGAAGCGGCGTACGCGGCGCTCGGAGCCGGCTTCGCCGGGCTGCGCGCGGCCGCCGCGGTGGACGCCGCGGCCCTGCCGGCCGCGTTGGACGCCCTCGCGCTCGCGGCGGAGGCCGAGGTCCCGCTCGTCCTCCTCGTCCTCGGAAGCGCGCCCGACGCCCTGCGCCTCGAACCCGGCCCCGGCTGTCCGGCCCTCGTGCTCCCCGCCGGCTCGACGGACGCGCGCACCGCCTTCGTCCTCGCCGACGCCTGGCAGGCCCCGGTCGTGCTCCTCGGCGCCGAGCGCGCCGCGCCCGTGCCCTTCACTCCCGATCCGGGCCGCGGCTTCTGGATGCCGGAGCTCGCGCCGGGGACGGACTACGACCGCTACGCCGACCTCCCCGACGGGGTCTCCCCGCGCGCGGCCCCGGGCATGGCCGGCCGCGCGTTCGCCGCGCCGGACCCTTCCGTCGACCCCGCGCGCGCGACGATGCTCGCGGCCAAGCGCCGGCGCAAGGCGGCGAACGCCCTGCGCGCGCTCGCGCAGCGCAGCTACCCTTCCCGCCGCAACGCTCCGCCGCTGCCGCCCGAGACCGATCCTGTCGTCGACGCCGAGCTCCTCCCTCCGGACGCCTACCTGCGCGCCGGCGCTCCCGAGGAGCCCGCGTCGCGCGCGCTGGCCGGGGCGCTGGCCCGCGCCGGGACGCGGCCCAAGGACGTCCTCCTCGTCTGCGGCGGGGAGGCCCCCGCGGACTTCGCTCCGGCCCTCGGCGTCTACCGCCTCCACGCCCCGGGCGGCGCCCTCGCGGCCGCGGCCGGCGCCAAGCGCGCGAACCCGGGCCTGCGCGTCCTCGCGAGCGGCGCCGCGCAGGGCGCCGACCTTCGCGCATACGTCGAGTGCGCGCGCGACGCGGTGGACCTCCTCTATATCTCGCGCGGCCCGGCGGTCCCGCTCTCGTCGGTCTCCGTCGAGTCCTTCGCTCCGCGCGCGCCCGGGGCCGAGGAGTCCCTCGCGGGAGCGCTCGCGCGAAAGGGCTTCCGCGTGCTGGAGCATATGTGAGCGGGGAGTGGACGGAGGTGCCCTTCGACGTGCACCTCGAGCACGCGGGCATGCGCGTCGACGCCTTCCTCGCCGCGCGCCTGCACCGCTATTCCCGCATGGAGGTCCGCCGCCTCGTCTCGGAGGGGCGGGTGCTCCTGCGCGGCCGGGCCGTCAAGCCCGCCGCGCGGGTCGCCCAGGGAGAGACGGTGCTCGTGCGCTATCCGCGCCGCCGGGAGGAGCCCGCGCGCTACGCGTCCCTGCCGGTGATCCACCGGGACGCGGAGCTCCTGGCCGTCGCCAAGCCCGCCGACCTCATCTGCCATCCCACCGACCGGGTCGTCGCGAACACCGTGGTCTCCGTGCTCGCCGCGCAGTTCCCCGGAGAGCGTCTCCACCTCGTGCACCGGCTCGACCGCGAGACGAGCGGGACGCTGCTCCTGGCCCGCAGTCGCGAGGCCGCCCGGGCCCTCGTCGAGGCCTTCACGCGCGGAGAGGTCCGCAAGGAGTACCTCGCCCTCTGCGCCGGGCGCTTCCCGCTCCCGCGGCTGCGCGTCGAGCTCCCTCTCGGGAGGGAGGGCGGCGACATCAAGGTCAGGCAGACCGTCCGCCTGGATGCGGCGGACGGTCTGGAGCTTGGGGATGACGAGCCCATCCAGGAAGCCGTCACGGAGTTCGAACGGCTCGAGACTGACGGCCGCGCCTCCCTCGTGCTGGCGCGGCCGAAGACCGGACGCCTCCACCAGATCCGGGTCCACCTCGCGGCGCTCGGGTGCCCGGTGCTCGGGGACAAGCTCTATACGGGCGAAGGCGAGGGCTACCTCAAGGCCGTGCGCAAGGAACTCGTCGCGGAGGACCTCCGGGCTCTCGGGGCGCCGCGCCAGATGCTCCACGCCTTCCGACTCCGCCTCCGCCATCCGGCGGGGGGGAAAGAACTGACGCTCTCCGCCCCCCTGCCGGATGATTTCCGCGCATGCGCCGACTCCCTGGGTCTGAGAATCCCTAAGGGGGATTCTCAGGGGGAATAGGCAGACTCGGGCGGGAAACCCCAGCGGGGCTTCCCGCCGGATACTTTCCGTTTGTAATGTTGTAAGATAAGGGCATGCTGCGGCTGCAGTCGAACTCCTTCCGCATGCTCTGCGAGTTCACGCCCCATCCCATCTGGGTCGTGGACCCGGTGAGCCAGTACTTCCTCGAGGTCAACGAGGCCGCCCGCGAGAAGTACGGCTACAGCCGCGACGAGTTCCTCTCTCAGAAGGTCCAGGCCGTCCATCTTCCGGAGGACGCCGCGCGCCTGCAGGAATGCCTCTCCTCGGCGCAGGGCCCCAAGCAGCGCAGCGCGTCCTTCCGCCAGCGCACGAAGGACGGCCGGACCCTCGACATGGAAGTCATGTTCCGGCCCATGGAGTTCGACGGCCGCCGCGCCGTCATCTGCGTAGGCAGCGACGTGACCGACAAGGTCCGCTCGGAGAAGGACCTTCAGCGCCACGCCCTCGCCATGGAGAGCTCGCTCGACGGGATGGCCATCCTCGGTCCCGACGAGACCTACGAATACGTCAACACCGCCCACGCGAAGGTCTACGGCTACGACGCTCCCGGGGACCTGATCGGGAAGTCCTGGAAGATCCTCTACGACGCCGACGAGCTCAAGCGCTTCGAGACCGAGGTCATGCCGGCGCTCTACCGCGAGGGGCGCTGGATCGGCGAGGCGGTCGGCCTGCGTAAGGACGGGACGCGCTTCCGCCAGGAGCTCTCCCTCTCGAGCATCGCGGGCGGCGGCCTGGTCTGCGTCGTGCGCGACGTCGTCGAGCGCGTGCGCTCCGAGCGGCTGCTCCAGCGCCAGCGCGTCTCCATGGAGACGGCCGTCGACGGCGTGGGCATCCGCGAGGGCGAGCGCATCGTGTTCGCCAACGACTCCCTCGCCCGCATGCACGGCTACGGCAAAGGGGAGGAGCTCATCGGCCGGGCCTGGCAGGAACTCTATCCGGAGGCCGAGGTCCAGCGCCTCGCGCGCGACGTCGTCCCCTCCTTCCTGCGCGAGCGGCGCTGGCGCGGCGAGGCGGTCGGGCGCCGCCGCGACGGGACCACCTTCCTCCAGGACGTCTCCATCACGATGATCGAGGACGACGTCGTCGTGTCCGTCATGCGCGACGTCACCGAGCAGAAGCGCGCGGCCGAGCAGCTCTCGCGCTCGCTCTTGAGCGAGAAGGCGGCGCGCCTGGAGGCCGAGCAGGCCAGCCGCGCGAAGGACGAGTTCCTCGCCATCCTCTCGCACGAGATGCGCACGCCGATGACGGCGATGCTCGGCTGGACCTGGCTCATGAAGACGGGCGCGCTCGACGGAGAGGCCCGCGAGAAGGCCCTCGACACCGTCCACCGCAACATGCAGCAGCAGTCCCAGATCATCGAGGACCTCCTCGACGTCTCCCGCATCGTCACGGGGAAGCTCAAGCTCGAGACCTGCATGCTCGACCTGCGCGCGGCCGTCGAGGCCTCCCTCGACGCCGTGCGGCCCGCCGCGGAAGCCAAGTCCATCCGCCTCTCGCTCAGCGGCGAGGACGGGCTCCCGCCCGTGCTCGGCGACCCCGACCGGCTCCAGCAGGTCTTCTGGAACCTCCTCTCCAACGCGGTCAAGTTCACCCCGGAGGGCGGGGAGGTCCGCATCGAGCTCGGCCGGGCCGGTTCGCGCCTGCAGGTGCGGATCACGGACAACGGGCAGGGCATCGCCTCCGAGCACCTCGGCCTCGTCTTCGACCGCTTCCGCCAGGCGGAGGAGCCGCTCACCCGCAAGTACCGCGGTCTCGGCCTCGGCCTGGCCATCGTGAAGCTCCTCGTCGAGGCGCACGGCGGGGTCGTCGAGGCGGCGAGCGCCGGCGTCGGCCGCGGCTCCTCTTTCAGCGTGCAGCTCCCCGTCCCCGCCCTGCGCGTGGACGCCCTCCCGCCCCGCCCGCGGACGAGGGGCGAGGCCCGGGCGAAGCTTCCCCGGCTCGAGGGTCTGCGCGTGCTCGTCGTCGACGACGACGAGGGCTCGCGGGAGATCATCGCCGCCGTGCTGCGGCAGTGCGGCGCCGCGGCGAACCTGGCCGGCGGCGCGGAGGAGGCGTTCACGGCCTTCACCCGGGAGAAGCCCGACGTCCTCGTCACCGACGTCGGCCTCTCCGACGAGGACGGCTACGCCCTCATCCGCAAGGTCCGCGCGCTCGACGCCAAGAAGGGAGGGCAGGTCCCGGCGGTGGCCCTGACCGTTTCGAACCGCGGGGACGAGCACGCCCGCCTCCTCCTCTCCGGCTTCCAGCTCTACGTCCGCAAGCCCGTCGAACCCGTCGAGCTCGCCGCGGCCGTTGCGGCCCTCTCCGGCCGCTCCCTCACCGACTCCGCCAAGAAATAGCAGGGAGTCCCTGCGGGGATCCCTGAGGGCTTGAGCAAACCCCATGGCGTCCCGGGCATTTCGGGGCGCCATGCCTTTGTAACATCGCGCGCGTATAATGGAGATATCGCATGCGCGCGCTTGAAACGCACTCCTCGTTTTGTTATCCTTCTTCCACGATTTCTCCCCTGAAAAGCAGGGCAATTCGGCGGGGAGATCGCGACGCCGCGGCCGGTGGTGGCCGCGACACTATGAAGCGCGGCGGCATGGTCCGCCGCACCCTAGTGGAGGGTGACAGCCGTCCTGGCGCGCGAATGCGCGCCGACGGCGCCAGAGGGGGGAACCCCCCATGGGGAGCACCCGAGCGAGCAAGCTCCCTCTCTCGCGAGGGCATCAGTCCCGAGCGGAGCGAGGGATGCGACAGAGGCCCAGTTGGCGCAGTGGTAGCGCGCTCCCTTGACATGGGAGAGGTCATAGGTTCAAATCCTATACTGGGCACCATTTATCGTGAACGGGCCGGCGATGCCGGCTCGTCTTCTATGAGGCGGTTCTGCATCGTCCGCAACGGAGAGTGCACGTGAGCCCAGACGCGAAGACCTCCACCGCTCCCACCGAGACCCCCGCCGACCTCCACGCGCTCCGACACTCCTGCGCCCACGTCATGGCCCAGGCCGTCGTCGCGCTCTGGCCCGGGACGAAGCTCGGCATCGGTCCCGCCATCGAGCACGGCTTCTACTACGACTTCGAGAGCGAGCACCACTTCGTCCCCGAGGACCTCCCCGTCATCGAGGAGCGCATGCGCGCCATCGTCAAGGAGCGCCAGCGCTTCGTGCGCACCGAGCACCCCCGCGCCGAGGCGCTCAGCGACTTCGGCTCGAAGGGGGAGAAGCTCAAGGTCGAGCTCATCGAGGACCTCCCCGCCGGCGAGACCATCAGCTACTACACCAACGGGGACTTCACCGACCTCTGCCGAGGACCCCACGTGGACAACACGGGGAAGATCCGCCACTTCAAGCTCATGTCCATCGCCGGCGCGTACTGGCGCGGCGACGAGAAGCGGCCGATGCTCCAGCGCATCTACGGGCTCGCCTTCAAGACCAAGGAGGAGCTCGACGCCCACCTCGTGCAGATCGAGGAGTCCGCCAAGCGCGACCACCGCAAGCTCGGCAAGGAGCTGCGCATCTTCACCTTCGACGACGAGGTCGGCCCGGGCCTGCCGCTCTGGCTGCCCAACGGCGGAGTCCTCATCGAGCAGCTCGAGACCTTCGCCAAGGAGACCGAGGCGGCCGCCGGCTACCTGCGGGTGAAGACCCCGCACATCGCCAAGGAAGCCATCTACCTGCGCAGCGGGCACCTGCCCTACTACAAGGACAGCATGTTCCCGCCCATGGAGCTCGACGGCGTGAAGTACTGCCTCAAGCCCATGAACTGCCCGCACCACCACAAGATCTACGGCTCCGAGCTGCGCTCCTACCGCGACCTGCCCGTGCGCCTGGCCGAGTACGGCACCTGCTACCGCTACGAGCAGTCCGGCGAGCTCTTCGGCCTCATGCGCGTGCGCTCCATGCAGATGAACGACGCGCACATCTACTGCACCCTCGAGCAGTTCGAGGAGGAGTTCCTCGCGGTCTGCCGCATGTACCTCGAGTACTTCCGCGTCTTCGGCATCGAGAAGTACGTCATGCGCTTCAGCACCCACGCCGCCGAGGGCCTCGGCAAGAAGTACGTGGACCAGCCCGAACTCTGGCTCAAGACCGAGGAGCTCGTCGAGCGCGCCCTCATCAACGGCAAGATCAACTACGTCCGCGTCCCCAACGAGGCCGCCTTCTACGGCCCCAAGATGGACGTCCAGGTCTGGAGCGCCATCGGCAAGGAGTTCACCCTCGCCACCAACCAGGTGGACTTCGCCGTCCCCGCCCGCTTCGACCTCTCCTACAAGAACCGCGAGGGCAGGTCGGAGACCCCGCTCTGCATCCACCGCGCCCCGCTCGGGACCCACGAGCGCTTCATCGGCTTCCTCATCGAGCACTACGCCGGCCGCTTCCCGCTCTGGCTCGCCCCGACCCAGCTCAAGATCCTGACCCTCACGGAGAACGAGGCCCCCGCCGCCCGGGCCCTCGCCGCGCGCCTGCGCGCGGCCGGCCTGCGCGTCGCGCTCGACGAGAGCAACGAGAAGCTGGGGCACAAGGTCCGGGAGTCCTCGATGGAGAAGGTCCCGTACATGGCGGTGCTCGGGCCGCGCGACGCGGCCGCGGACTCCGTGATGCTCCGTCTGCTCGACGGCAAGCAGGGCGCCGTTTCCTACGACGCCCTCGCCGAAAAACTCGTCCGAGAGGTCCGGGAGAAGCACCCGGCCCCCACCCTCCCATGAAAAGATCCCTCATCGCCGTCCTCATCCTCGCCGCGTCGGCCGCCTCCGTGCGCGCCGCCGACTACGGCCGAAAGGAGTTCGCCGGCTCCGGCCTCGACGAGGAGGAGATGTTCCAATCCGCCTCCTCGCTCTACTCGGACGCCGGGCGCGCAAAGAACGCGTCCGTCGACGCCTTCCAGCGCTTCATCTCCCGCTTCCCCGACAGCCCCCGCGCCGCCGACGCCCAGTTCATGGCCGGCGAGGCGTACATGGAGGACGCGCTCACCATCCTCAAGGCCGAGGCCGTCTCGAAGAAGCAGTCGGCCGCGCGCCTCCTCGCCCCCAAGAACGTCACGGCCGTCGACCTTCTGACCCGCGCCCGCGAGGCCTTCACGCAGGTCGTCTCGCGCCACCGCAAGAAGCAGTCGGGACTCAGCGCCTCCGCGCAGTACCGGCTCGGCGAGAGCGCCTATAACGCCAAGGACTGGGGCGTCGCCATCGAGGAGTGGCGCAAGGTCGAGAAGGACTACAACAAGAGCTACATCGTCCCCGAGTCCTGGATGGGCATCGTCTTCGCGAACCTCGCGCTCGAGCAGTTCAGCCAGGCCGAGGCCAACCTCTTCCTCCTCGGCGAGACCTACCCGAACTACCTGAAGGTCCCCGAGGTCCTCTACGCGCAGGGCATCGTGAGCCTGCACAAGGGGGACTACGCGAACGCCGAGAAGGCCCTCAAGAGCGTCAACAGCCCCGAGGCCCTCTTCTACCTCGGCAAGACCTATCTCCTCTCCAAGCGCCCCTTCCTCGCCGCCGCCACCTTCGAGAAGCTCATCCGCGACTTCCCGGAGTCCGTGCTCAAGGAGGAGACCGAGTTCTTCATCGGCGACTCCTTCTTCCTCGCCAAGGACTTCGACGGCGCCATCACCAAGTACGAGCGCTTCCTCTCGCAGTACCCGGACTCGAGCCTCAAGGTCTCGGCGCTCTTCCGCATCGGCTCGGCCCAGTTCCAGAAGAAGAACTACGTCGAGGCGCGCGCCCACTTCCAGTCCGTCATCGACCGCTACGCGCGCGACTTCTTCGCGCCGCTGGCCCAGTACTTCATCGCCGAGAGCTACCTCGTCGACGAGCAGTACCGCGAGGCGCTCTTCGCCTACACCCGCGTCATCACCCAGTATCCCGACACCATCAAGATCTCCCCGCTGGCCTACTACAAGCTCGCCTGGTCGCAGTACCAGGTCGGCGACTGGGGCCAGACCGCGCAGACCTGCCGGAACTTCCTGCAGCTCTACCCGACGAACTCGCTGGCGAAGAACGTCTACCTCCTGCTGGGCAACGCCCTGCTCCAGCTCAAGCAGACCAACGAGGCCATCACCGCGCTCCAGCGCATCATCGACCTCGCGCCGACCTCGGACGTGGCCGAGCAGTCCCTGCTGACCATCCTCAAGACGCAGTACCAGCAGAAGGCCTTCAACTCGATCTTGACCTCGTATCAGTTCATCTTCCGGCACCTGCCGCCCTCGCAGTCGAAGTGGCGCCCGCTGAGCTACCTCTACGCGGCCGAGGCCTACCTCGCGATGAACCGCGTCGACGAGGCCAAGGCCATCTATGAGATGGTGCTCAAGGTCTATCCCAACGACTTCGCGTCCTTCTACGCGCTCGACGGCCTCGCCTGGACCCACACCTTCCTCAACGACGACGCCGCCGCGCTGGAGGACCGCCGAAAGCTCAAGGACATGCTCCAGCTCGCCAAGTCCTCGGAGACCTTCACGGGACTCAACGAGCTCGGCATCGCCGACAGCATGTTCAACCAGAAGGAGTACGAAGAGGCGCAGGAGCTCTACGCGAAGTTCGCGCGCGAGAACCCGAAGGCCGCCGAGGCGCCCCAGGCGCTCTACCGCGCGGGCATGAGCCTCTACCACCTGCGCTACTACACCGACGCCATCGAGAAGTGGAAGCTCCTGCGCGAGAAGTACCCCGAGGCCCCGGAGACCCCGAAGGCCGAGTACCAGATGGCCGACACGCTCTTCCGCGCGCAGAAGTACGCCGAGGCCGTCGCCGCCTACCGGCGCATCCTCGAGGCCTACCCCGATTCCAAGGAGCTCCCGCTCGCCCAGCTGCGCATCGCCCAGGCCGCCTTCAACTCGAAGGACGACGCGGGCGCCGTGCGCGAGTGCCAGGCCCTGCTCTCCCGCTTCCCGGCCGCCCCCGAGTCGACCGACGCGCTCGACCTCATGGAGGCCGTCTTCGACCGCGCCCCGGGCCTCGACTTCAAGGCCGCGCTCGACGCCGTGGGCAAGGCCGCGCCGCGCACCGCCGTCGCCGGCGACGCGCAGTACCGCATCGCGCGCCGCTTCTTCGAGGCGAAGAAGTTCGGCGACGCCGCCGTCGAGTTCCAGCGCTTCAGCGTCGATTACACCGGCAGCGCCCAGCTGCGCAAGGCGCAGTTCATGCTCGCCGAGTCCTACTTCAACGCCGGGCGTCACGGGGACTCCGTCTTCGCCTTCCGCCGCTTCCTCGACAACTTCCCGCGCAACGACGACACCGCGCTCGCCCTCTTCCACCTCGGCAGCGCGTACTACGGCCAGCAGGACTTCGAGAACGCCGCCCAGCAGTACCAGCGGCTCATCGACGAATATCCGGACTCCGAGTACGTGCGCCCCGCTCAGTACAACCTCGCGCTGGCCTACAAGGCCATCGGCAAGCTCGACCGCGCCCAGGAGGCCTACGCCCGCTACGCGAACCAGGTCGGCCTCAAGGACGAGGCGGGCAAGACCGCGCTCTGGGAGGTCTACGCGCTCCAGAAGGACCGCAAGGACTACTCCGGCGCGATGGGCACGCTCGAGCGCATCCTCTCCAACGCCGCCGACCCCGCGACGGCGATGCAGGCGACCTACGGCCGCGGAGAGATCCTCCTGCTCATGAGCCAGAAGGACGAGGCCGCGCGGACCCTCGAGAGCCTGCTCGCGATGAGCCCCAAGAACAACGGGTACCGGCTCCAGGGCCTCATCCAGCTCGGGGAGCTCTACGAGGGCCAGCAGGAGTACGCGAAGGCCGCCGGCGTCTACGACGACATCGGTCGCAACGCGCCCGCCGCTCAGACCGCCCAGGCCGCGCGCGCGCGCGCCGAAGGCCTGCGCAAGATGGCGCCCCGGGGCGGCTCCGCCGCCCCCCGCAAGGCCGGCGCGCCGCAGACGGAGAGCCCCGACGACATCAACCGCACGCAGGTCATGCCGACCGAAGGGGCCCCGAAGGCCGCGCCGAAGCCCGCGCCCAAGAAGAAAGCCCAGCCCAATCTGCCCGGCACCAACTAGACGGGAGGAGAACCCCACATGACGGACATCGACTACGTATCCATCCTCAAGGACAGCTTCACCCTCATCATCCTCTTCTTCTGCTCCGTGATCTCCATCGCCTTCGCCCTCGAGCGCTGGTGGTTCTTCCGCAAGGCCGAGGTCGACGCCGACGCCCTCCTCGCCTCCGTGCGCAAGCTCCTGGAGGGGGGGAAGGCGGAGCAGGCCCAGGCCTCCCTGCAGAAGACTTTCGCCCCGGTCGCCCAGGTGCTCGCCTACGCGCTTCTCCACCGCTCGCACTCGAAGGCGGACCTCGAGGAGCTGCTCGCGACCAAGCGCCTCGAGGAGCGCATCCGCATGGAGCGCTATCTCGGCATCCTCGGCACGATGGGCAACACCGCGCCCTTCATCGGCCTCTTCGGCACGGTCGTCGGCATCATCAAGGCCTTCCGGGACCTCGCGCTCTCGGGCATCGGCGGCCCCACGGTCGTCGCCAAGGGCATCGCCGAGGCCCTCGTTGCGACCGCAGCCGGAATGGCGGTAGCCATTCCGGCCGTGATCCTTTACAACTACTTCATGCGCAAGGTGAAGACGACGTCCGTGACGATGGAAGTCGCCTCCGCGCGCTTCCTCATCATGCTCGGAGCGAAGTAAGCCGCACCGGAGACGAAGAATGGGCGCCGCACCGGGTCAGCGCGACGACGAGCCGATCACCAGCATCAACATCACGCCGCTGGTGGACGTGAGCCTCGTGCTCGTCATCATCTTCATGGCCATCGCGCCTTTCGCGCTCTCCGCGGGCATCAAGGTCCTCGAGTCGCGCGCGAGCGCGGCGGTGGGCAAGGTCTCCGCCGCCGAGAACGTCTCCCTGCGGCTCTTCAAGGACGGCAAGGTGACCTTGAACGGCCAGACCGTGGACCCGCTGCTCCTCGGCGCGCGGCTCGCGCAGGCCCTGGCCGCGAGCAGGGACAAGATGGTCCTCCTCAGCGCCGACGACGAGAACAAGGTCGGCGAGGTCGTCGAGGTCCTCGACCTCGCCAAGCAGTCCGGCGCCGAGAAGCTCGCGATCATGCGGGAAGCCAAGCCGGGCGAGAAGCCCGCGGACGGGGCGAAAGGATGAAGAGCGACGCCGAGCGCTTCGCCGACTTCGAGGAAGAGCTGATGACCGGCATCAACGTGACGCCGCTCGTCGACGTCTGCCTCGTGCTCGTCATCATCTTCATGGTCACCACCCCGCTGCTCTCGCGCCCCGCCTTCGACGTGAAGCTCCCCGTCGCGACCACCCAGGAAGGCGAGGAGAAGGACAAGGTCACGATCTCGCTCGGGAAGGGCGACCGCCTCGCCATCGACGCCCAGGAGGCGAAGACGGTCGCGGAGCTCAAGGTCATGCTCGAGCTCAAGCTGCAGCTCTCGGAGTCGCGCATCGTCGTCCTGCGCGCCGACCGCGAGGCGACGCACGGCCGGCTCACCGAACTCATGTCGCTCGCCAAGGAGGCGGGCGCCAAGTCCATCTCGATCGCCACGGAGCAGAAGAAATAAGTGGAAGCAAGGCTCCCGTTCTCGGTGACGGCTTCTCTGGCCCTGCATGTGGGAGGGCTGGCGGGCTACATCCTGCTCTCGACGGTGACGGAGAAGGCCCAGCTCAAGGTCATCTCGAACGTCGACCTCCTCATCGCGACGCCCGCGGCGCAGAAGGCGGCCGCCGCCGTGAAGCCGCCCACGATGAAGGACTTCCTGAAGCTGGCCCTGCCCGCCCTGCCCAAGCCGTCGATGAGCACCCCGCTCGAGGTGAAGGCGCCCGAGATCCAGCGCAAGCTCATGGAGCTCGCGAACCCCAAGCTCGACGACCGGGGGAAGCTCCAGCGCGCCGAGAAGCTCGCGGCGCTCGACCTCGGACAGAGGCGCCAGGACCTCGCCCGCATCGAGGCCCTGCCCCAGAACCGCGCGTCCCGCGCCCCCGTCGAGCTCCCCAAGCTCGAGGAGGTCGGCACGCGCCAGGCCGCGCGCAAGGTCCTCGAGCTGGCCGCGCTCCAGGAGGAGCGCCGGCCCGAGCCGCAGGCGCTGGCCGCCCTTCCGACGGCGGGGCTCGAGCGCCGCGGCGTGCCGCAGACGGCGCCGCTGCTCGCGCCCGAGGCCTCCGGACGGAAGCCGACCGCCCTCGAGCGGCTCGCCGCCGCCCTGCCGAGCGCCCCCGCTCCGCTCCAGGACGCGCGGCCTCAGAGCGTCCTGCCGCGGCGGAACATCGAGCCCATCGCGCCCGCCCCGCTGCCGCGCCCGCAGGGCCTGCAGGCCGTCCAGCGCAAGGCCGTCGAGATCGAAGGGCCCCTTTCCAACCGCCGCGTCGTGTCGGCCGCCGTGCCCGCCTTCCCGCAGTGGGCGAAGGACCAGGGCATCGTGGAGGCCGACGTCGCCATCCGCTTCTCCGTGGACCCCGAGGGACGCGTGCTCGAGGGCATGCGCATCGAGAAGACCTCCGGCTTCGGCCGCCTCGACCGCCTCGCGATGGAGAGTCTCAAGGGCTGGATCTTCGCGCCCGTCGCAGAGAGCGCCGGAAACCAATGGGGCGTCATCACCTTCCGTTTCATCCTGGAGTAGACCATGATCACGAGAAATTCAGGCGCCGACAATACGACGGGAAGGAAGGCGGGGTCTCACGCGCCCGAATTTCTCGTGGGGGGTAGGAGCATGCTCGTCGGCGCCGCGT
The DNA here is from genome assembly GCA_041660925.1 of Elusimicrobiota bacterium. Lineage (NCBI taxonomy): Bacteria > Pseudomonadati > Elusimicrobiota > Elusimicrobiota bacterium. Next base: position 487,867 of record JBAZVI010000002.1, on the reverse strand, counting down.
TCCTGTTCGCGGTGCTGAACGCGGCGCCGGCCTTCGCCCTCTTCGGCTCGGGCCAGAAGAAGGAGCCCGAGCACATCCAGGCCCCCAAGGGCGGCGCGCTGCCCGGGCTCGAAGGGACCGGCGTCTCCCCGGAGGCCCCGCCGAGCATGGCCGTCGAGGCCGCGCAGGCGACCCCGGCCGCTCCGGCCCCGAGCGCCTCCAACTACGGGGCCGAGGCCCCCGTCTCCGAGAACGAGACCTCCGTCGGCACCTCCGCGAGCGGCGAGATGCCCCAGGAGGTCGTCATCCGCGGGGAGGGGGACAACAAGCTCAAGAACGTGAAGCCGCCGCTGCAGATCACGACCGACCCCTTCGAGTCCATCCGCGACACCCTCAAGCCCGACGAGAACCTCCTCCTCGCCGAGTCCCCGCTCGCCGTCGTCTGGCGCCGCACGCACCCCGAGTTCCTGCGCAACCCCCGCGTCGTCCAGCCGTGGAGGACCCTCTTCAGCGAGCGCCCCGGGATGATCTTCCGCCCCCGCGACCTCCTCGCCGAGGTGCTCGGGCGCAAGCTCGACCCCAAGGAAGTGAAGGGCTACCAGTGGTCGCTCACCATCGCGGACGAGGAAGGCAAGGTCTTCCACCACTACGAGGGCTCGAGCAACCCGCCCGAGGAGATCGTCTGGGCCGGGCAGAACGACCAGGACGAGTGGATCAAAGCCGGCAAGGCCTATTCGCCGGTCTACATGTTCACCGACCCCGCCGGCACGCCCTACACCCGCGCGGACAAGCCCATCAAGTACAAGGGCGTCGTCCACCAGGAGCGCACCGGCATGCACATGACGCTGGACTCGACCGCGCTCTTCGGCTCGATGAAGGACGCCTCGGGCACCGTGGGGGAGGGGGAGGCCGTCCTGCGCTCCGCCGCCGACCTCATCAAGCGGCGCTACCCCGGCGTGCCCCTGCGCGTCGAGGCCTACTCCGGGACCAAGGAGCTCGCCGAGAAGCAGGCGCGCACCGTCCAGGACTACCTCCAGCGCGAGCTCATGCTGATGCCTCAGGATGTGTCCACCGATTCCGATCGGGCGACGTTCTCGGATCAGCGAGTGGAGATTATTCTCCTGAATCGATAGGATGGGATAGAAGACGCTGGGAAGACGATACCCGTTTCCTTAACTCCCCTTCCTGCGGGAGGGGGCTGGGGGAGGGGGAGCAGAAAAGAAGAAGGCCCGCGATGAGCGGGCCTTCTTCTTTATTCCCTTCGTCTTTGGAGACCCTTTAGGGGTTCCCCCTACCCCTTCACCCCTTCCCGCAGGAAGGGGAGTTAAGGAAGGGGTTTAAGCGGGTGTTTTTTCCTTATGTCCGTTCCCATTCCCGTTCCCGGGAGGGGTCGCAATCGTCGTCCCTTCGCTCAGCCTGGGCAGTTCGCCGCGGTGTCTGGAGGGGACCGCGGTCTCCATGTCGATGTAGGTGTACTGCTGCATGACGGAGTCGTAGAGGTTCATCAGGTCCACGCCCTCGCGCGGCTTGATGGCGCCGGCCTTCACCTGGCTCTCGAGCGCGAGCTTGATCATCTTCAGGAGCTCGAAGGTGCTGTACTGGATGCCGCAGAGCACGTCGCGCACCGTCTGGCCGTGGATGATCTCTTCGAGGTAGTAGCCGCCCGGCTCCTCTTCGTCCTGGAAGACGTGGACCTCGTTGACGCGGCCGAAGAGGTTGTGGATGTCGCCCATCGTCGCCTGGTAGGCGCCCATGAGGAAGATGCCCATGTAGTAGGGCTGGCCGTCGAGGGTGTGGAGCGGCAGGAGCGAGCCCGCCTTGCGGTGAGCGACGAAGCGGTCGACCTTCCCGTCCGAGTCGCAGGTGATGTCGACGAGCGAGCAGCGGCGCACCGGCTCCTCGTGCAGGCGATGGAGCGGCATGATGGGGAAGAGGTGCCCCACCGCCCAGCTGTCGGGCAGGGACTGGAAGAGGGAGAAGTTGCAGAGCGCCTGGTCGCCCAAGGCGCGCGTCATCTCCAGCACGTCGTCGGGGACGTCCTTGACCTTCGGGACGATCTTCCCGATCTCGAGGCGGAGCTTCCAGAAGAGGTTCTCGACCTTCGCCTTGTCCTCGAGACTGAGATAGCCGAACTTGAAGAGCGACTGGGCCTCGGCCTTCGTCTGGAGGCCGTCGTGGTAGGCCTCGGCGAGGTCGGTGGGGTCGATGGAGCGGATGATCTCGCGCATCTCGCTGACGACCTTGTGCTCGTCGGGGGTCTCGTTGAGCTCGATGGGCGAGCAGCCGGCCTCGATGCTGCCGAAGACGTCCATGCAGAGCATCGAGTGGTGCGCCACCAGCGACCGGCCGGACTCGGTGACGATGTTGGGCTCCGGGACCTGCTCCTGGCGGCAGACGTCCTGGATGGTGAAGACGAGGTCGTCGACGTACTCGCGCAGGGTGTAGTTGACCGAGGCGTCGCTGGCCGTGTGCGTGCCGTCGTAGTCCACGCCGAGGCCGCCGCCGCAGTCGAGGTAGTTCAAGGGGACGCCGGCCTTGCGCAGCTTCGCGTAGATGCGGGCCGCTTCCTTCACCGCGTCCTTGATGGTGCGGATGTCGGTGACCTGGGAGCCGTTGTGGAAGTGCAGGAGGTTCACGCGCTCGAGCATCCCGGCGGCCTTGAACTGCTGGCAGGCGCAGATGATCTCGGCGGTCGTGAGGCCGAACTTGGCGTTCTCGCCCGAGGAGGTCTTCCACTTGCCGGTGCTCTCGGTCTGGAGCTTCGCGCGCAGGCCGATCATGGGCTGCACGCCGAGCTCCTTGCTCGCGGCGATGAGGAGGTCGATCTCGGCGATCTTCTCGATGACGACGATGACCTTCTTGCCGAGCTTCGTGCCGAGCGCGGCCAGGCGCATCATCGACTCGTCCTTGTAGCCGTTGACGATGGTGAGGGCCTCGTTCGAGTTCATCGCGACGACCGCGAGGAGCTCGCCCTTGCTGCCGGCCTCGAGGCCGAACTGGTAGGGCTCGCCGGCGTCGAGGATCTCCTCGACGACCTCGCGCAGCTGGTTGACCTTGATGGGGTAGACGCCGTAGTAGCGGGCGCCGTACTTGTGGTCCTTGATGGACTTCTGGAAGGTCTCGTTGATCTGCTTGACGCGGTGGCGGAGGATGTCCTGGAAGCGGAAGAGGACGGGGAGCTTGATGCCGCGGGCGAGTACGTCCTCGACGATGCGCTTGACCTCGATGTCGTGGTTGGGGTCGCGGTCGAGCTGGACGACGAGGTTGCCCGCCTTGTTGATGTCGAAGTAGCGCTGGCCCCACCCCTTCAGGTTGTAGAGCTTTTCCGCGTCCTCGATCGTCCAGGGTCTATCCATCGCAAATGCTTCCACCCGCTCCCGGCTCGGCGCAGCTCCGGCGAACATGGAGATAATACCGCAAAGCAGCTCCCGCGCCAATAGGTAATTGGACCTAACGGCGCGGGAGGGCGATGGGATTTTTCCTTAACTCCCCTTCCTGCGGGAGGGGGCGCAGGGGGAGGGGGAACCCGGTGAAAATATTTTGACAACGGCGGAGCCACCTTCCCCTGCCCCTTCCCGCAGGAAGGGGAGATAGGGAAGAGCGGCTGTTATTGGGGCGCGGCGGGACGGGGAGGCAACATCCATTTGATCATCATCAGCACCCGATCCATCTCGCGCAACACTTCTTCGTTCCAAAACCTCACCACTCGAAATCCTTTCTCACTCAAGAACGCAGTCCTCTCGCGGTCTTCTGTGATGCTGTACGCGTGCTTCTCTCCATCGATCTCGATGATGAGTCGTTCCTTGATGCAGCAGAAGTCGACGATGAAAGGGCCGATGCGGTGTTGGCGTCGGAAGTGACGGCCGTGGAAACGATTGGCACGGAGCATCCTCCAGAGGATGGATTCGGGGAGAGTGGGGGAACGACGCATATGGGGGAGGAGTTGGAAGTGGAGGGGGTTCATATAGGTGTTACGGATGAGAACGGAGGCAAGTTCCCGTGGGCATGTAATCCTAGGGGCTTCCCCTACCCCAGCCCCTTCCCGCGGGGAAGGGGAGTTAAGGAAACTGAGGTCGCAGGAGGGCCCTTTTTGGTAGAATCACATCGTCAGGGGGCGTTCATGCTCCCAGACACCAGGAGGAAGCACACACAATGGCGATTAAAGTAGGCGTCAACGGGTTCGGCCGCATCGGGCGTCTCGCGATCCGCGCCGGGATCAAGAATCCCGACATCCAGTTCGTCGCGGTCAACGACCTGACCGACGCCGTCACCAACGCGCACCTCTTCAAGTACGATTCCACCTTCGGCATCTACCCGGGGACCGTCGAGGTCCAGGGCGGAGCCATCGTCATCGACGGCAAGCGCCTCGAGGTCGTCGCCGAGAAGGACCCGGCGAACCTCCCGTGGAAGAAGCTCGGCGTGGACATCGTCATCGAGTCCACCGGCAAGTTCACCGAAGCCGAGAAGGCGAAGGCCCACCTCGCCGCCGGCGCCAAGAAGGTGCTCATCTCCGCTCCCGCGAAGGGCGAGGACATCACCATCTGCATGGGCATCAACGAGGACCTCTACAACCCCGAGAAGCACCACATCATCTCGAACGCCTCGTGCACCACGAACTGCCTGGCGCCCATCGCGCAGGTGCTCAATGCGAAGTACGGCATCAAGAACGGCATCATGACCACCATCCACGCCTACACCAACGACCAGAAGGTGCTGGACTTCGCGCATAAGGACCTGCGTCGGGCCCGCGCGGCGGGACTGAGCATGATCCCGAGCTCCACGGGAGCGGCGAAGGCCATCGGCCTCGTCATCCCCGCGCTCAAGGGCAAGATGGCCGGCATCGCCGTGCGCGTGCCGACCCCGGACGTCTCGCTCGTCGACCTCGCGGTCGTCGTCGAGAACCCGCCCAAGACGAAGGACGAGGTCAACGCCGTCTTCAAGGAAGCCGCCGCCTCGGGCCGCCTGAAGGGCATCCTCCAGTACCTCGACATCCCGCTCGTCTCCAAGGACTTCACGGGGAACCCGGCGTCGTCGATCTTCGACTCGTCGCTGACGGACGTCAGCGGCTCGCTGATCAAGGCGTTCGGCTGGTACGACAACGAGTGGGGCTACTCGCAGCGCATCATCGACCTCACCGTGCTCGTCGGCAAGAAGCTGAAGGTCGCTGCCTGAAACGCGAATCATCCGCTCGGCGGCTCAAGCCGCCGAGCGGATGATCCCGGTTTGGAGGACACATGGAAGACAAGGCCCTGAAGCTCACCCGCCTGCAGGAGATGGACGTCAAGAACAAGCGCGTCCTGATGCGCGTGGACTACAACTGTCCCATCAAGGACGGCAAGGTCACCGACCCGACCCGCATCCGCGAGACCCTGCCGACCCTCAAGCATCTCCTCGCCGCCAAGTCGAAGATCGTCCTCATCGCGCACCTGGGGCGCCCGAAGGGGAAGGTCGAGCCGAAGTACTCGCTCAAGCCCTGCGTCGTCGAGCTCGAGAAGCTCGCCGGCGTGAAGGTCCATTTCGCGACCGACTGCGTGGGACCCGAGGCGGACAAGGTCGTCGCGGCGCTGGGCCCCGGCGAGATCGCGCTGCTCGAGAACCTGCGCTATCATCCGGAGGAGGAGAAGAACGACGACGGCTTCTCCAAGCTCCTGGCCAAGCACGGCGACGTCTTCGTCCAGGAGGCCTTCGGCGCCATCCACCGCGCGCACGCCTCCACGGCCGGCGTCACCAAGTATCTCAAGGGCGGCATCGGCCTGCTCGTGCAGAAGGAGCTCGAGTTCCTCGACCGCGTCATCGGCAACCCCCAGCGGCCGTTTTTGGCCATCCTGGGCGGCGCGAAGGTCTCCGACAAGCTCGCCGTGACCCTGCGCCTGCTCGACCGCGTCGACGGGATGCTCATCGGCGGCGCCATGAGCTACACCTTCCTGCAGGCCCAGGGCGTCTCCATCGGCAAGTCCCTGCTCGAGAAGGAGCGCATCCCGGACGCGCAGAAGATCATCGAGAAGGCCTACGCGAAGAGTGTCGAGCTCCTCCTGCCGGCCGACCATCTGGCCGTCCAGGAAGTGAAGGAAGACTCCCCTTCGCAGGTCAGCCAGGGGATGGCGGTGCCGGAGGGCTGGTCGGGCGTGGACATCGGCCCGCGCAGCATCGAGATCTTCGAGGAGAAGATCAAGACCGCGAAGACCATCTTCTGGAACGGCCCGATGGGCATCTTCGAGATGAAGCCCTTCTCCAAGGGCAGCTTCGCCGTGGCCCAGGCGATGGCCGAGGCGACGGCGAACGGCGCCACCACCATCGTGGGCGGCGGCGACTCCCTGGCCGTGCTCTCCGCCCTCGGGCTCAACGGGAAGATGTCCCACTGCTCGACGGGAGGGGGGGCGAGCCTCGAACTGCTCGAGGGAAAGATCCTCCCCGGCCTGGCGGCCCTGGCGCAGAGCAAGTAATCAGGAATCCCTTCGGGATTCCTGCTCGTCTAATTCGCTAAACAGAGAGCCGCGAGGTCAAAGACCTCGCGGCTCTCTGTTTATTATGTCCCGCGCAGTCGGACCCCGCGTCCATAGAAGAGCCGCGCCCTGCCTCGTGCGCGGTTTCCTTCCACTATACCCCCTCGATCCGTTTCATCAGCCCCGCGCAGTCAGACACCGCGCGAAGGAGCAAATATTGCTGCGCGGGTCCTTAATGGGGGATCGGCTGTGGCGGAGCCTCTCCGGCGAACCGGATGAGCCCTGGAGCCGTTGTCTCCCCTCTCTCCGTTGTCCGGCGGGTGCCGGCGGGTGGGCGGCCCATCGCCGAGGAGCGCAATGTCCGTCGCCGTCTGAGCACCGCAGGCGATGGGAGGGACCCGCAGGCAGGCCCCGCCGGACTATAAAAGAGAACCGGGGAACCTTTCGGCTCCCCGGCTTCTCATCCGTCGTTACAAACTTGCGCGGGGGGGGACTTGAACCCCCACGGGTTTCCCCATACGCCCCTCAAACGTACGCGTCTGCCAGTTCCGCCACCCGCGCGTCTTTACTGCTGGTCCGGCCTACTTCTTTTCCGTCGGCACTTCCGTCTTCGCCGGAGCCGGCGCGGCTTTTGAGGGAGCCGCCGCCTTCTCCAGCTTCGCTTCCGGCACCTTCGGCGCTTCCGCCGGAGGCGTCGCGGGCTGCGAGGCCAACGGAACCTCGAACTTGCCGCGCGTCACGCTGGTGCTTCCGACGCGGCCCGAGAGCAGCGTCAGCATCAAAGAGGTCACCGCGAACGTTCCCGCCAGCACTGCCGTGAACTTCTTGAGGAAGGAGGAGCCGCTGGGGCTCGAAAGGGCGTCGCCGCCGCCGCCGAACACCGCGAGGCCCGCTCCGCGTCCCGCCTGAAGCAGGACGATGAGGATGAGGAGCAGGCACACGAGGAAGTGCAGGCCGATCAGGAAGTGGTACATGTCGGGGGCTATTATACTGCATATCCGGGGAATCCTCAACCGGTGAGTCCAACGCGCGGGCCTGGTGGGCGGCGAGCCTGCTAGAAAAAGGAAACCGCGCCGGACGCGGCGCGGTTCCTTCGGGGGGACGCGGGACGGATTCGACTATTTCTGGTAGGCGGGGGGGAGGACGGCGAACTCGGCGTCCTTGAGGAAAGGAAGGACCGAATTGTCCTTGTAGTCACCCCCCTCGGGATGGTTCATCATGGCGAACTTCGCGGTCCGCGCCCAGTGGATGATCTCCATGATTTCCGGGTTCGGCGGGTTGGTTCGGGCGTAGGCGATGACCTCGCGGGCGAAATCCAGCCGCCGTTGGAGGAACTCGGCCTGTTTCTCGGCATAATTCTGCCACGCCCAATGAATGATCACGCCGTACGCTTTCTCGTTGCGTCCCCGGACCTCATAGGGCTGCGAGGTCGCGATTGCCATCATGCTGTTCTTCCGGATGATCACTTGCTCGAGCGCCGTCGGATCCGCAGGTGTTTGCACCGTCTGGACCTGGGCGACGGCGATGATGTTCGAGGGTTGCGTTGGTCCTCGGAGCACCATGTCCGAGGCGGCGATGAAACTCGCGGCAAGGTCCGTCTCAGGTGAATTCTGCGACGGGGCCGCGAGTCCGAGCGAAGTCGAAAGTCCCACGACGGCGACTGCAAACATGACGCTTTTCAAGGTGAGCCTCCAGATCATAAGCTGAAACTAGTTTATCAGCGGTCTGGCAACGGGGACAGGGCCGAATGCTCCACCAACCGTCGGATATTCGGCCCAAAACCGGGGGCCGGAAGACCTACGCGCGTAGACGTCTGGGGGCCCAACTTGAAGTGCCGGATCGGCACTTAAAGTCATGGAGTTTCCCCTCTATTCGCTGCGGACTTGGGGGTGAGGGGAGGGAGTTTTGAATTGGTGGGATGAAAGGAATGAACGATTAATGTATGATTGCGAAGTCGCTTCAATATTCTGAGTGATATCGTTTTCTAGTATTAGGATTTGGGTGAAAACTGCCTATGAAAAAGAACTCTAACTTAAAAGCGCAAAACCTAGACGCCGCCCAGTGGATTGGCTATTTGCGCTATTCAGGGAAAGGAGTAGAAGGCGGATTGATGGATGCTCGGAAATCAGCTCATGCATTGATAGGTTTCGATGGAGCACTGCGGCATTTCCTTTCGCAAGAGGCCCCTGCCTTACGAAACGTAGAATACGAAATCCCAGTGGTCATCCGCCCGGGATCGTGGGAGGCAATGCTTCCTGCCAATGCGCCTTCTTGGATGATGACTGCACTTGGTGTTGCCGGAACTGCCTATATGGGGAAGGCCGCTGCCAAAATGGCAGAACATGACTTCAAGGGCGTTGGGGTGACCACCATATTTAGGCGATCACTAAAGTGTCTTCAGTCGGTGATTCGACTCGGAAAACATTTGGGGACACTCCACACGAAGCAGTTTCCCAAGGTCAAATGGAATAAAGAGAAGGACCTAATTGGGATCCCGAATGAGAAGGGCGAACATCTTTATGTGCCAAAGAGTGTTCTCGACTCGTTTGCGTGCTGTCCTCCGGGACTTTTCTCTGATATGGCCGCAATTATTCAAAATGACAGGGAACTCCAGATTGGTGAGATTGGGCCGGAAGGAGTTCTGGATGTTGAGATTACAGAGGCGGACCGGCATATTTTTTATGTGCCGGAAACGGAAGATGAAATTCTGTTTCCAGAACTTCAACATGGCCAAGCTGTTGAATTGGAAGGGGTTGTAACAAGAGGGAACGAGAACAGCAATTCTATAGGATTCCAATACCAGGGACATATCCTGGCCTGCTATCCCACGGTTGGGAGTATAGTCCGTTTCAAATCTGCGTTGTTCCTGAAGTGTCGTATTAAGGGCGTTATTAATAGAGCGGATGATATTGGCGGAACTTCAAGTCGGTGTCCAAAAATATTTTTTGAGGGCTTAGTGCCTATCGAAAAGGAACCGCATATCTCGGACCTATTCGCAGAACGGGGATAAGCGTCGTTCGAATGGCAGTCGATAAGAATGGGGCGGCGATTGGGGGAATCACATTCAAGCTGCCCTTTGCGTTAAGAGAGGGCAAGCTTATCCATATCTCGGAAGTCGCGAGTGGGAAGCAGCCTGACTGTAAATGCCCTGGTTGTGGCGAGCCGCTAGTCGCGCGTAAGGGAAATATTGTCCGTCACCACTTCAGTCATGAATCGGGCGGATCGCGATGCGGAGAGGGAGCAATTCATGCGGCAGCTAAACTCCTGCTGCATCAGGGAATCAATAAGGCAATCCAGCAGAATCGAGCTATCGGTTTGACCTGGGTATGCAAGACATGTCTCGAAGTCCATCAGGGGCAATTACTTAAGAAGGCAGTACGAGTCGTTCTGGAAGCTGCAATTGATAAGTTTAGGCCGGACATCGCGCTCATAGATGCTGCCGGGAAGCCTGTCGCTGTCATCGAGGTGATTGTGAGTCATCCTCCGGAGGATGAGGCGAAGGCATTTTGGGTGGGCCGCAATATCGCGTTGATTGAATATAGGATAGAGAGTGATTTCGATCTTGAAAATCTGCGAGACCTAAACACCCTTAGGGTGACATCTGTTAATCGGTGTCTTGCCCCAAGATGTAACTGCGGAGGGATATTGGTTCCTCGCAACCGGCGATTGTACGTAGCAGATGTTCCCTGCTGGGAATGCAATCGGTCAATGAAGATCGCATGTGGCGAAGATAGAGATTTTTCGATTGGGCCGCATGACTTTGCGGATGCGGATGTGGAGCTTTGTCGGCAGAAAGGGGTGATTTTCCAGTTTAAATATAGCCGCACGTTGCACGGGAAATATCGGGCGTGTGTGTGCGAGCATTGTGAGAGCTTCATTGGCCGATATCATCTGCATAAGTATCGGTATGCTCTGCTTTCTGGTGAAGCTATCGACGGTGGCAGAATTTGCACAAAGTGCAAACGCATTGTGCTGCCAGTCATCTAACTATTCGAGACGGTAATGGCAACAAATCGAAATATTCTCCAATGTGCGGTGTGTGGCACATTATCATGTGTCCGAACCCTAATTGGTTACCTGGATCAGCATCCGATCCGGATTTATTGCGGGAAATGTGGCATCGAAATACAGGGGAAAGTCTTTATTGACCAGAAGAGGGCTACATATCGCTTCGAGTTTGCGAATGCCGTTGATGTCGGCAAGGGGGACCTCGAAAGCGCCGACTACTATATGGAGGCCTCTGGGGAGCTTCTTACTCTGAAGCTACAAAGGACACCACAAGGGAAAGTCCCTCCCTTCGTGTCTCCCTTTTTTCGCGCACAAGCGCAGATGGGGGTCGAAGGTGTTGAAGATTTTAAGAAGAAAGTTCTTCCTTTTATTGAGACGGCCCGCAATCAGTGGCCTGCGATAAAGCGCATAAATGATCTGTGGGCGAGAGGGAATAATGAATTTCTAAGGAGTGAGTTGCGCAAACTCCTGCCGGAAAAAATATATCCACTAACAAATAGATTGGAGCTCCTTAAGGGGGTGCGGCACACGACGATTGCTGTTCTCTATCCACTTCTTGATTGGAGACGTTTCGCCCCTCGAGTGGAGTATATTCACAAGCACGTTAAGCGTTCTGCAAGCATCCAGCCCCAGAAGGCAATCGAACTAGCAAAGGAGTTCTCTCGGAAGGGCCTTTTGGAGAGGTATCGTTCAATGTTGCTGGCGCGAATTGATGCATTTATGGAGGTATTCCCATATCTGATACCGGTCTTTTCACAACCGTTCTTCCGGCGGGGATTCACGAGGGAAGTATATGCGGAGTACGGGCTAAGTACTTGCAGCCTAGAAGACATCAAGAATTTCTATTCGGATACTTATGAAGATGTCTTGCTAATGAGTAGGCTGGCGGTGGCGTTCAATAACCTGTCGACTCGCGGCGATCATCGCGTCATGGCGCCCCGACGAAAGGATGTGTCAACGCTAGATGATTTCGATAATCTTTCTAAAGGTAGTCGTCTTGTGTTTCTTTCAGGACACGAGCAGTTTGATCTATTGCTCAATGGCGCTCTAAATGTCGGAGTTCGGAATGCCATTGCTCATAACTCCATTACCTATGATGGCCGAACGCAAGAAGTCGTTTACTATCCGGATGGCAACAAGACTGGGGTAAAGCAGGAAAGAATGTATCTTCTGCAGTTCGGTGAACTCTGCCGCGAGAGTCTGTACGCGTTAGTCAACTTGTCTGAACTTGCGCTTTGGACAGAGCGGCTAAACTTTATGGCAGAGGGAGAATCTCCGGACTATTCTGCATTTCTGGCCATGAGTGGCGGTGCCAGCACTTAACTAATTGGAATCACGGCGCCTGGCACTCAACTTATTGAACTTATTGGGTGATGGGGTCAGGGGGCGGGGTATGCGGAAAATATTACTAGCAAAGAGAATGAGCCCGATTTGGATAAGCGCATTCGCGGCATTACTCCTGATTATAAATGTGTCGGGCGTGCTGGCTGATGGACTGATTGTCTATGGAGATACATGGGCGATGACAATCGCTGAGCCCCCGGGGTGGATTGGCGATACGGAGGCGGGCGCCTCCCTAGGCCTTAACATTGTGCTGTATCCCGAAGGATCTCGCTGGACCGACGGGAACGCCTACATATATGGCATGGCCCTCGCGATAAAGCCCGCGGATATCAAACGACAAAGGAAGGAAGACCGCCGGCTCAATGAAGAGCATTTTGGAAAGGATATCCGATGGCACGACATAGACATTCAGAAGCCATATAGTGCGGGACAAGTCTATGCCGCGGCGGAGATGTATGCTAAGAGCTACGAGAAAATGGTTTGGATAGGCGACGAGAAATCCAAAGGCGTTGCTCTATTTGTTCTGAATGCCCGCGATGGCAAACGGCCCAATAAGAATGTTCTTGATGCATTCGAAAAGGTTCTTAAGAGCGTAGTTCTAATGCAGAAGATGTAGCTGACAGGGCCAGGTAACGGTGCCTGGTACTCGACTTATTGAACTTATTGCGGTGCAGGGGGGGAGGGGGAATGGCTGGGGGGCTAGGGGGATGAGGGGCGCATGAATCCGGTGACGCACTTTTTGGCCGGGTGGGCGGTGGGGCTGCCGGTGGATTTGAGCCGGCGGGACCGTGGGGTGGTTGTCCTAGCATCCATTTCTCCCGACATTGACGCTCTCCCGATCGTCATCGACCTCGTACAGGGACGGCAAAGGGACTCTCTTGAGCTTTGGAGCCGCTTTCATCATTCGGCCCACAACCTGGCTTTCGCGGTGGCGGTCAGCGTCGCCTGCATGGCGGTCGCGGAGCGGCGCTATGCGACCGCGGCGACGGCGTTCGTCGCGCTTCAGCTCCATTATGCCTGCGATATCGTGGGCTCCCGGGGTCCAGACGGGTATCAGTGGCCCATCCCGTACCTCGCGCCATTTTCGGATGCCTGGCAATTGACCGTCCCTTGGCAATGGGCGCTGAACGCCTGGCCGAACGTCCTTTTTACGATCATTCTCATGGGGATCATGTTTCACTCGGCATGGGCGCGTGGGTTCTCGCCGGTCGGCTTGTTCTCGTTGAGAGCCGACCAGGCGCTTATTGATACACTCCGGGTGCGATTCGGAACTCCACGCTGATTGGCTCGCAGGGCCGAGGGCGGGGGGAGTGGATAGAAGTTTTGACTTGAGAGAAAACCATGGAACAACAGGCAGCGACGCCGCAGACGAAAATCACGTCGGGAGCCGGGTTCTTTCATAGACTTCTTGCTCGAGCGGTCGACATGGCCTTCGGACACGCTCTTGGGTTCGGTTCCGCCTTTTTTGCGGGGATAATCCTTTCGATCTTGGAAGTCGCCGGGCTCGCCTCTCCGGGATGGGAACAACGAATGGGAATCACGGGCATTCGTGGTGTCTTACTGGGAATCGTCGGGTTTACCCTCTACCACACCGTCATGGAGGGGATGCATGGTTCCTCTGTCGGAAAAATGATTTGCAGGCTTCAAGTCGTGACATCCGATGGGCAGCGCTGCGGGATGAAAGGAGCTGCGCTCAGGAACTTGGCTTTCTGGATGGATTCCTTGTTCTTTGGTGCGGTGGGATATGGCGCCATGCACTTGTCTCCGTTGAATCTTAGGTTCGGCGACTATTGGGCGAAGACTGTAGTGGTCAAAGCTCGAGATGTCCCTGAAGATGCGAGGGCGTCTATGGGAACGTTCATCCTGAGTTTATTCCTCGCCGTCTCGGGATGGGGACTTATAACTCTGATTGCGCTGATTCTCCGAGCTGTTTGAAGAGCTAACGGTGCCGGGCACTTAAGTTACTGAACTTATTGGGCTCACGGTGCCTGGCACTCAACTTATTGAACTTATTGGGTGATGGGGCCAGGGGGCGGGGGATTGGAATCGGTGCGGCGGATGGGGGGAGGGGAGTGCGATGGGACCAAGTGAGGGATTGATGGACAGCAAAGTTCTTATTGCGATTGTCACGTCGGGAGTATCGATCATCGTCGCCGGGATCAGTCTGGTGGCCTCCATAATCAATACCAAGCAGATGGGCCGGTCGAATCTCGAGGTCGAGAAGTTAAGGCATGAGCTGTCGAAGCAGGAACGCCGCGAGGCAGCTGCGGACGCGCATGCCGATGCCTCGTTGACCTCCTTGCAGTCTGCGATTCGGGCCATTCAGATCTTCAAGGATGAGATGCAGGTGATTCTGGCGGCCGTTGAGAAGAGCCTGGATTCCGAAACGGCGATATCCCATGTCCTTCAGGCGAGGGAGAAAGTCTTTTCACTCTACGAGGAAGTCCTTCCGAATCTTGAGAAGCAGGATGCAGATATCTTTCATGGGGCCAAGAACAGATGCCTCAGCGTGCAGAACCTCCTGCAGAAGCGCTTGAAGGAGATGAGATTCGTCTCTGAACTATCCAACGATGATCGGCAGCAGCTCTACGAATATCGGTCCCTGCTGACGGATGCACAGCAGACATTGCGCGACAGCCGAGCCGATAAGTTGGCCCAACGGATGACTGCGGCCTGATGAAACAGATCCTTTTCATAGACGACGAGCCGAGGAACGTCGAGGGCATCCGAACTGTCTTGGGTTGGAAGCCGGAGCTTCGATGCGCTATCGCATCGGGCCCGGATGCGGCCCTGAAGATGCTCAAGGAAGAGCGGTTCGATCTCATCGTCACGGATGTGTTGATGCCAGGGACCGACGGAATCACTTTCGCCATGAAGATGCGTGCGGGTGAGTACGGCGAGAATCTTAAGGATATGCCGATCATGTTCCTCACAAGCGACCCGAAGAAGGTTCTCCGCTCCGGGATGTCGCAATATGGGAATTGGGAGGTTATTCAAGATCTCCGCGATTCTGCGGTGATAGAGGCCATCCAGAAGAGGGTGAGTCTCCTCTAGCCTAGATTCAAGGTGTGACAGGCACTTAACTAATGGAACTAACTAAAGAGCGAACGGGAATTTTGAGAGGGATGGCGTTAGGGCTTCTGCTGGCGGCGGGGGTGGGGGCCTGTTCTCTTGGGGCCGGGGAGAGGGCGCAACTGGGGGTGGCGGTCTCGAGGGACGGGACGCCGATTTCGTATGAGGTCAGGGGGAAGGGAGAGCCGGCGTTGGTGTTCGTGCATGGGTGGAGCTGCGATGCGCGGTACTGGCGGGAGCAGATCCCATATTTTTCGAAGACGCACAGGACCATCACGCTGGACCTGGCGGGGCACGGGCACTCGGGGGCGGGGCGCAAGCGCTACACGCAGAAGGCCTACGGCGAAGACGTCGCCGCGGTGGTGGAGGCGGCGGCGGCGGGGGCTAGGGGGACGTCTTTACCCCCCGTGCCCGACGTCTCCGCTGTCCGGACGGCGGGCGGAGGGAAGGTGATCCTCGTGGGGCATTCGATGGGCGGGCCGATCGCGGCGGAGGCGGCGCGGCTGCTGCCGGGCCGGGTGCTGGGGATCGTGGGCGTGGACACCTTCGACTCCATCGCCTATCCGCTCAAGCGCGCGGAGATGGAGGCGATGCTGGCTCCGATGCGCAAGGACTTCCGGGCGGGGTGCCGGACCTTCGTCGAGCCGATGCTCTCGACGCGGACGGACGCGCGCCTGCGCGACTGGATCCTGGCGGACATGGAGTCGGCGCCGCCGAGGGTCGGGATCAGCACGCTCGAGGAGACCTTCTCGCTCTATCTGCGGCGGGAGTCGGCGAAGGTCTTCGACGGCCTGGGCGTGCCGATCCGCTCGGTCAACGCGGACCTCTGGCCGATCGACTACGAGGCGAACCGGAAGCACATGGGCTCCTTCGAGGCCTCCATCCTCAAGGGCGCCGACCACTTCCTGATGCTGGCTCGTCCGAAGGAGTTCAACGGGGAACTCGAGAAGGCGATCGTCGCGCTGACGGCGAAACGGACCGTCCCATGAGACTTGCGGGATGGAGATTTTCAGGGAGGCGGGAAGAATGAAGAGCATGGCGAAGGCGCTGGTGCTGGCGATCGGGGTGGGGGGGTGCGCGAGCGTATCGAGGAACGAGTACGGGGTCGCAAAGAGCAATGCGGTGACGGAGGTCTCGCAGGCTTTCGTCGCCAAGCCGAAGTGGAAGATCGCGGTCCTGCCGTTCAAGAACAGCGGGAAGAATGGGACCGCTTCGGACATCGCGGACACGCTTTCGACGCACCTGATGGGGATGGGCTTCCGCGTCGTCGAGAGGACGCAGCTGGAAGCGGTCTTCTCGGAGCTGAAGCTGAACATGAGCGGGGCGATCAGCGCTTCGGAGCTCAAACGCGCGGGGGAGATGGCGGGAGTCGACCTGCTGGTCTTCGGGACGGCCTCCTACGAGTATGTCCCGGAACATACCTATATGGCGCCGAAGATCAATTCCTACACGGGCAAATATTCCGGACAGGTCGGGGAGGCGACGGGAGCGTACCACACCCTCGACGGGGAGACCGCCAAGTTCGTCGACGTGGAAAGCGGCGAGATCCTGATCAACTCCTTCTGCAACGAGAAGCCGCGCTCGAAATCGTTCTCTCTGGACATCGCGAACAGCATCCAGTCGAAGTTGATCTCGCTCGGAGTGCTCAAGAAGCCGGCACGATAACCTCCTGATGCTGGGCACTCAGAAGGCGGTACGACGAGAAATCGTGTGTGATAAATCTCTCTGAGCGGGAAGCTCCCCCTTCCCCTGCCCCTTCCCGCAGGAAGGGGAGTTATGGAACTGTAGCGGGCGTGATCCTATTTGGGTTGGCGGGGATGTTCCTGGTGACGGGAGGGTGGACCATCCTCCGGCTGGGGCTGATCCTGAGCGGGGCGGTGACGCTGACGCCCCAGCTCAAGGCGCTCTTCGAGCGGGTGACGGCGCTGGAGTACGCGGTCATCCTGGGGGTCGCGGGGGCGAAGGTCGCGGGGGCGGTCCTCCTGTTCTTCATGCGGCGGGCGGCGTTCTGGACCTTCCTGGCGGTGTTCCTCTTCGGTTTGACGATGGTGTTCTGGCACGGCCTCGTGGACGGGGCCTTCGCGGCGGCGGATGCGCGGACGCTGCTCAACGTGGCGGCCTCGCAGGCGATGTTTGCGGGGATCTGCGGGTACCTCGGCTATCTCGTGAAGAAGGGCGTGCTGATTTAGAATGCCCCTACCCCTGCCCCTTCCCGTGGGGAAGGGGAATAGGGAACTGTAGTGGGTGTGATCCTAAAGGAGTGATCCTGATGAAATGGTGGGACCGGGAGTTCACGCACGAAGAGCTGATGAAGGAGTCTCGGCGGGTGCTGTATCTGCTCGGGGGGGTCTGCCTCCTGCTGGCGACCCTGCAGGTCCTTTCCGGGGCGGGCAGGAGGGCGACGGGGTTCGCCATCGTCGGGGCGCTGTACTGCTCCGCGGGGCTGGCGAGGTCGTTCTGGTTCCGATTCGCCTGCCTGACTTTGTGGACCGTCGACCTTTTCTTCACGAACGTCGTATCCGGGCGGCCCAAGGTGCTCGGGCTCGTGCTCATGGGCATCGGAGGCGCGTTCGTCTATAAAATGCTGAAGTACCGGGGACGGACCGAAGCGCCCGGGGCGGCCGGGCCCATATCTGACGGAACGAACTGAGGGGATGCCATGAGCGATCTTCTTGCGCGCAACATCTGGGTCATACAGCAGAAGAAGGAGTGGACGGAGATTTTGACGGGGTTCGAGACGCGGAACCGCTACGAGATCCTCTCCGACAAGGCGGAGGGGATAGGGTTCGTGGCGGAGGAGGGGGAGGGGTTCCTGAAATGGATCACGCGCGTGTTCCTGCGGGGGCACCGGCCCTTCGTCATCGCCATCCTGGACGCGAGCAAGAACGTCGTCCTGCGGGTCCGGCGGCCGTGGTTCTGGATCTGGTCCTCGACCTTCGTCGAGGACGCGGCGGGCAAGCCGCTGGGGGCCATCCACCGGAAGTTCCGGCTCTTCGGCCGGCGCTTCGAGGTGCACGACGCGGCGGGTCAGCTCACGGGGCGGGTGGACGCGGGGTTCTTCCGCATCTGGACCTTCGACCTTATGGACGCGATGGGCGCGAAGACGGGCACCATCACGAAGAAGTGGGGCGGGCTCCTGAAGGAGGCGTTCACGGACTCCGACCGCTTCGTGGTCGCCCTCGAGGGCCCTGCGGCCCCGCAGAACGCGGACGCGAAGGCGGTCCTGCTGGGCGCGGCGCTCGCGCTCGACTTCGACTATTTTGAAGACAATAACCGACGGTAAGCCCCGAGGATCCGCCCTCCCCTGCCCCTCCCGAGGGAGGGGCAGTATGGAACTGTCATGGGTGTGATCCTAATGTGAAAAGGTTCCTCGACTACCTCACGGACTCCTCGGCCCGGTGGCTGGTCGCATCCAACGCGGCGACCCTGATCCTGGCGCTGCTGCTGCGCTGGGATCTGATGTACCTGCTCGTCGTCTATTGGTGTCAGAGCGTCATCATCGGGTACTACAACTGGCGGAGGATGAGGGCGCTCAAAAGCTTCAGCACGGCGGGCTTCACCTCGAACGGGCGCGCGGTCCCGGAGAACGAGAAGGGGAAGCTCGAGACGGCCCGGTTCTTCGCCATCCACTACGGGTTCTTCCACTTCGTGTACGCGGCCTTCCTGCTCAAGATGAGCAAGGCCTTCGGGCCCGAGGACTGGGCGGGCCTGGCCGTCGCGGTGCTGGCCTTCCAGCGCAACCACGGCTACTCCTTCCAGTACCATGTCGTGCAGGACCTCAAACGAAGGATGAACATCGGGAGCCTTCTGTTCTTCCCGTACCTGCGCGTGCTCCCGATGCACGTCATGATCCTCGCGGGGGCCGTCCTCGGTGGGACGTCGGTGAAGGCGATGCTCATGTTCGCGGCGCTCAAGACGGGGTCGGACCTGCTGATGCACGCCATCGAGCATCATTGGGATGGGGAAGCGTTGGGAGAAGATTCATGAACAGACTGACGGTCGTCGCCCTGCTGGCCGCCCTCGCGCTGGGGGCCTCCGCCGAGATGTACCTGCGCCCCATGGCGGGCGGGGAGCCGGTGGAGGTCACCATGGAGCGCTTCAGCGTGGGCGCGGCCCTGAAGGCCCTGGGGACGATGAACACCGGCATGGAGCGTCTCGCGAAGCTCGAGAAACCGGGGAAGGGCAAGGACGCCCAGGCGAAGGCCATCATGCGGGAGCGGGAGGCCTATGACGCGCCGCGGGTCCTCAAGGGCACCCTGCTCAAGCAGGACTACCTCATTAAGAAGCTGCGCTACGAGCTGGCTCTCGAGCAGTACAAGAAGGGGGAGCTGGGCGCCGAGCGCTTCGCGGTACTCAACACGGAGTACCAGGGGGCGGAGACGGCGTTCAAGGATTTCTGGAACACCTTCGGCGGCTTCGCCGACTGACGGGGGAGATGAAGGGGAATGGGGAGGGCGGAGAGGCCCTCCCTTCCTGTTTATAGCGGGGGACCGGGACCCAGGGAGCGGGTAGGACCCATGCCATGCGTGCAAGTAGATCAATCTCATACTTGGGATAGGCCTTCGCGAGTATATTGTGGGCATACTTCCGGCCGCTCCTCCTCCGAGTAGAGCTTTGTTAGTCGACTTTTTTGATTTGTGAAATGGAGTCGAAATGGAAATGCTTGTATCTCCTCATATGAAGAAGATCATCTGCGCATTCACCGTCCTCGTATCTGCTTGGGGGATCTCCTGGGCGGATGCTAAGTCCAACCCGGATGACGATGGAGCGGCTCAAGTCGATCGATACATCGCGGATTCGAAAGGAGTCCCGGTGCAGTATCGCGCGGGCCCGGACAGCGAACCGCAGAACGTTTTCGTAGGCCGCTACGGCGAGATCCTCGTCTGTCCCTATGCTTGGAAGGTCGATGCGAGGATGCAGGGGGCTGTCGAGGTCGTGCGTTTCCAGGATCGAAGGCCTCGCGGCAGCCTGCTCGTTGGCGGGGATTATGACGACCTCTCCGCGTATACGCCCAAACGCCTGCTCCAACTTCTGGTGATCCCGAGGAACGCGCCCGGTGGATTCATATCCCTGGAAGAGATGAGGAAGGCCAAAGAGAGAGACCTCGCCATAGGCAAGACCACGCATGAGATCCTCGCCGAAACAGGCTGGCCGAGCAGTGATGCATTCCGCGCGGTCATCACGAAGCCCTACAGCGTGCTCCAGCATTACTCGCAGTCGGGCGAGCATTATTTCATTCTGACCGCAGGATACGACCCGAAGGATAATCTCCTTACGGACGACGTAAGCGCCATCCTCGCGAGCCTGCGGCGCTATCAGGAAAGATCGACGAGGCCGCTCGAGACCCCAAAGACGGTCGACCTCCTCGCGTTGTTCACCCGGCGCAGTTCGCTCTATCTCGAACTTCTCCTCAGCATACCTTGCATCCTCCTGGCGTTGGTGCCGGTGAGGCGGCTGCGCTGGAGCTCTCTTGGGGCCCTTGCCTATGCCCATGCCTTCGGATTCTACGGGTGGGCGGTTGCGGCCCTGTATGTGGTGTCCGGGAAACCACGGATCCTTGCGGAACCCGCCGTTCTCTTGTTTCTCGCTGTCCCGTGGATCAGCGAAGCTATTTCAAAACGTCTGGGAGGGCGTAAGCCGAAGAGGGTTTTCTGGTGGAGCTTCGTATTCGGACTTCCGGCGGCACTGTTCTCATTCGTGACGGCCGATGTGTCAGGCAGTGCGCGAGCCTACGGCGAAGGCTCAATGATCGTATATTCCGCGCAGTTTATGTTCATGATTGGAGCGCTCTTCGGTCTATGTCTCGGGCTCACACATGGGTTTGAAGCCGACGCAGACGTCGTCTCGGGAGGCGGTGGGGAGTGACCGGAGCTTTTCTCCTCTCCGCCGCGCTCACTCTCGGGGCCCATGCGTACGCTGCGGAGGTCCCGGAGAACACCGTCTCAGTCGCCGAGGGGGAGGAAGTTCCATCCGAACCCCCTACCCGTTCACCTGTAGAGGTCGAGGCAGAGGATCTTCGAAAGGCACAGAACGTCCTGAGCAAGTCGATCAGGCAAAATGCTCACGATATCCTGCGCGACGAGCGCGGCGACGCATACAACCTCCGAGAGGAGGCGGTCCGTGATTTGAAGAACCGAAGAGTGCCGCTCTTCGATCTGCATCGCGTCGAAATGAGCGGTGTGAGCTCGACTGCGAAGACGCGCTTCGGAGGATTCTTCGATAGGCGCATCCAGTCATCCAATATGACGAGGAGGGATGTGCAGCCGGCGTGGAACGTTCCGCAAGAGGATTCATCCGGGGCTGTCGTCCAATATCTGAGGTCTTTGAAGGGAACGATTATCGAAGGGTATCGGTTCACGCTCGACTGCAAAGACGCCACCAACGAGACTCTGGCTGGTGCGTTGACAACGCGCGGGCATGACGTGATACGGGAGCTCAAGGACAAGAAGATTGAAGAGATCTACGCACATAGTTGGGGTTCCGAACTCATCTATAACGGAATATTGACGGGAGACATCGAGCCGCCGAAGAAGCTCGTGGTCGTGGGCGTTCCCGATAGGGACTATAAGAAGTGGGAGTTGCTGCAGAAATACGCCGGGACGGAAGTCGTCTTCGCGAAAGCTCCGGATATGGTCCAGATGGGAGGGGAAGCCCTCCGAGTCGGGGGTAACGCTGCCACATCCGTGAGGGAGTGGAAAGAGAACCTTGCAGGATTGGTGGGCGTACTGCCGAAGTCGTCATACAGTCTCGAACGCATGTGGGCACAGAGATATGGGGGGAGAGGCCCGGTCCGTGCGGATAAGCTGAGAGTCTTGGACTTCGACGGGAAGAATCATGACATGGGTTTCTGGCTTGGTCACAATAAGGATGGCTACTACGGCTATCTGATCGAGAAAAAAGTCCTGGTAGAACCTATCAAGACGATGCGTGCACGGCAGGAAGGGAAGATCAGATCAGAGATGGATTCGATCTGGGGGGACGCGACCTCTCAGGCGAAGGACCTCGTAGAACAAGCCGCTCAGACGCAGGAGGATATCCTCGCTAAACGGGCAGATGCACGCGCCGAGGCGCAGAGAAAGGCTCAGGCGGAGGCGCGCAAGCGCGAAGGGGCGCGCATTGTCGAGGAAGAACTACAAAAGCAGAAGCAGAGCGACGAGACGATGCAGCGGGTTTTTCAAGAACAACTTGCGATCCTCGACGGTCTGGAGAGTGATTACAAGAAGGCGCAGGGGCTCCTACGGCAGCAGGAGGAAGAGAAGCGAAAACGAGACGCCGAGAAGGAGCGCGAAGCGGAACGGAAACAACGGTCTGAAGAGAACTGGAATAATTTCTTCAAGGCATTGGACGGGATGCGGGCGATGGCGAGGGAGCTCTGCAGCAACCCGAAGTCGCAGAGCGACTTTTCTGAGGCTATTGCCAAGGCGAATCAGTATGGGAAGACGTACTACGACGGGTTGATGAGCAGATTGCAGCAGGGATATAGTGATGCGCTCGATCATTGCGCGTACGACACTTTGTATCGGACTTTCTCTGACTATTCTCCGAATGGTTCGAAGATGTTGACGGTGGAGGATTTTCGGCAGAATGCCATGCAATTGGCTCCGAAGTTGGAAGTCCCCTCTCAGAGCCCCGGGGGAGACCCTGTGGGCGGCGAAAACCCTAAGCCAGAGCCTACGCACCCCTGTCTTAAAGAAGGAGAGCGCTGTATCAAGTGGTAACACATAGCCCCTAGGAGTCCGTCCGAGTAATAGCGTATTCCCCGGAGGCCCAAGCCTGAGCCGTGCGCAAGGCGCGACGAGCGAGCATAGCCCCGCTATGTGAGCGAGGAGCAACGCGGCGCACGGCCGGGATGGGGCCTCCCGCTCTTCCTCAGAAGTCATGGGAGGAGCGGGTCGCGCGCTATCGGGCTGCGACGGCGTCGCTCGTCGCTTACATAGCCGCAGCTATGCGCGCTCCTCGCTCCTTGTCTCGCTCCAATAGCGCGCGACCGGAGAACATGCTATTACTCGGACGGACTCCTAGAGGGGACTGGCGAGAGAATAAAGCCCACTGGCGTGGGTTTTTATTTGAGGGGACCCCCTCCCCCTTCACCCCCTCCCGCGGGAAGGGGAGTTATGGAAGGGTAATCTCCTAACTCAACCTCAGAACGTCTTCTACGCCAATTTTTTCGAGGAATGTCCTGTCATGGGACACCACGATGAGGGCGCCCTGGTAGCGGGAGAGGGCTCCTTCGAGGAACTCGAGGTTCACGATGTCGAGGTTGTTGGTGGGCTCGTCGAGCACGAGGAGTCGGGGGGCGGGCTCGGCGAGGAGGAGCTTCGCGAGCGAGGCGCGCAGGCGCTCGCCGCCGCTCAGGGTGGCGACCTTCTGGTCGGCCCGGGCGCCCTGGAAGAGGAACTGGGCGAGGAGGTTGCGGACCTCGACGGGGCCGCGGCGGTTCCCGGCGGAGGCGTTCTCGAAGACGCTCCGTCCCTCGTCGAGCAGGTCGGAGCGCTGGTCGAGCATGCCGTACGCGAGCCCGCCCAGCTTGAGTTCGCCGGTGAGCGTCCCCTTCGGCTTGCGGAAGCCGGTCAGGAGGTCGAGGAAGGTCGTCTTCCCTGAGCCGTTCTTCCCGGACAGGGCGAGGCGCGCGGGACCGTGCATGGCATGGGTGACGCCTTTGCTCCAGAGTTCCCGGGGGGCCCCGGCGAAGCGGAAGTTGAGCCCCCGGGCCTCGAAGACGAGCTTGGAGGCGGGCACCTTCGTGTCGGGGAAGTCGGCGTAGATGACGGGGTCGGTCTTCTGGCGCTCGTAGGCCCCGCGGGCGGAGAGGGCCTTCTCGTCATAGGCGGCGTCGGCCTCCTGGCGGATCTTCCCCAGCGTCTTCTGCGCCCGCCGCTTCTTCATCCCGAGGAGGATCTTGGGCAGGCCCTGCTTGGGCGCGGCCTTCTCTCCCTGGCGCATGCGCTTCTCCTGCATCTGGAGCTTGTCGGCGCGTTCGCGCCGGGCCTTGTTCTTCTCCTTGCCCGCCCGTTCGAGGTCTCCGGCGAGGCGTGCGCGCTCCTTCGAGCGCTCTCCGGCGTAGAAGCTCCAGTTCCCGCCGAAGACGGAGAGCCCCTGGTTGGAGAGCTCGAGGATGCTGTCCACCTCCTCGAGCAGCTCGCGGTCGTGGGAGATGACGAGGAGACCTCGGCCCGTCGTGCGGGCGAAGGCGAGGACGCCGTCGCGGGCGTCGCGGTCGAGGTTGTTGGTGGGCTCATCGAGGATGATGAAGTCCGCGCCCGTGCCGAGCTGGCGCAGCAGGCGCACGCGGGTCCATTCCCCGCCGCTCAGGCGGCTGCAGGGCGCGTCTTGGTCGATGTCCTTGACCAGCGCCGCGATGCTGTGCAGGTCGGAGCGGCCGGCGTTGATCCAGAGCTCCGCGAGGACCTCCTCCACCGTGGCGTCCGGCGGCCGCTCGAACTGCGTGAAGTACGAGACGCGGACGTCGCTGCGTACCCGACCGCAGAGGGGGACGGGGTCGCCCAGGATGAGGCCGGCCAGTGTGGACTTCCCTATGCCGTTGGGGCCGATGAGGCCGTAGCGGCGGCGGGGGTCCAGGGAGAGGGAGAAGTCCTTGAAGAGCTGCTGGCCGCCGGGCCACTCGAAGGCGACATCCTCGAGGACGATGCTCATCGCGGGCTACTTCAACCTCGGGGCGATGACCCGGGTCCAGAGGCGGTAGCCCTCAGGACTGAGGTGCAGGCCGTCGGCCGCGTAGAGCCCGGGCAGCGGCTGGCCGTCGGCGCCGAGCATGGGGGTGAAGACGTCGAAGTACTCGAGGCCTTTCGCGGTCTTCGCGTAGGCCGCGACGAGCGCGTTGGCTTCCTGGACCTGCGCGAGGAAGCTCCAGCGCGCGGGGCAGGGCTTGATGGCGACGAAGGCGATGCGGATGCCGGGGAGCGCCTTGCGGAGCTTTTTGACGAGCGCCTTGAAGTCCGAGAGGACCTGCGCGGGCGTGCGGCCGGAGGCGATGTCGTTGTCTCCGGCGTAGAAGACGATGCGGCTCGGGCGGTACGGGATGACGATGCGCTCGGCGAAGCGGGTGCTGTCGGCGACCTGGGAGCCGCCGAAGCCGCGGTTGACGACGGGCACTCCCTTGAAGTCCTCGGCGAGCGTCGTCCAGAGCCGGATGCTGGAGCTGCCGAGGAACATGACCGCACCTTTCTCCGGAGGATGGGCCTTGTCGGCGGCCTCCATGGCCGCGATCTCGGGCTCGAAGGGGGACGGCGCGGGCGCCGGGGCGGCGGCGGCGAGGACGAGGGCGAGCGCGGCGATGAGGGGAAGACGCATGGGTTCGGGACCTCCGTTGGCTGCGAGGGCCCTACGATACCATTTCGCTATCAGAGACCGCAGGAGGCGGGCGGTGCGGAGACGCCGAGGGAGCGTAGAAGCTCGGCGTTGCCGCCGAGGATGCGGTCGATGCGGTAGCGGCCGGAGGGGTGCTCGGCGGAGACGAGGTGGCCGAGGAGGGAGTCGGCACCCTCTCCAGATGTGCCGCAGACGATCTCGAAGGACTTTCCGAGCTCGGCGGCGCCGGCGTTCGGGAGGCCCGAGAGGGCTTCGGCGGCCCAGTAGTCGGCGAGGACCTCGTCCCACGCCTTGAAGTCCGCCCCGTGCGCCGTTTTCATGCAGCCGATGAAATCCTTGTAGAGCCCGGGGAAGCGGCCGGAGTCGATGGAGTGGGCGGTTTCGTGGGCGAGCACATAGTCGAGGTGCGAGGAGCCGTCTCCGCGGTCCTCGGCGAGCAGGAAGCCCGGGTAGAGGATGATGAGGCTCATGTCCGGGGTGAGTTCGGGGACGGCGGCGCCGCCGAGGTCGTCGTAGGAGGCGTTCCAGGCCTGGTCGGCGAAGAGCTGGGGGACGACGGGCCATAGCTCGTCGGTGGTCGTCAGATACTCGCGGATGTAGCGGGAGGGGAGCGCCATCTCCGTGACCTGGACGCGGTGCACGAGCTTCGCCTTGTCCTCGGAGCTCAGCGTCGTCTTGGACTCGATGCGGGCGATGAGCGCGGCCTTGATGCGGGCGTAGTCGGGCGCCCGGACGCGGGCGAGGACGGCCTCCTCGATGGCCTCGGCGAAGTCGGCGAGCGCGGCCTTGGCCTTCGCGGAGCTGTGCGGGTAGGTGTAGGTGATGCTCGTCAGGGTCGACGCAAGGTAATCCTTGCCCTCCATGACGGGCAGTCCGTGCTTGGAGGCGATGACGGCAAAGCGGATGCGCAGGGCGGGCTCGATGGCTTGGAGGCCGGCCTTGAGACGCCCCTCGCGCTCGGCGGCGAGTGCGTCGCCGTCGCCGCGGCAGACCGCGGCGTAGGAGATGGGGCTCTCCCCAGGGGCGGCGGACTCGGCGGCGGCGAGACGGCCGGTCCTGAGCTTCCGGGCCGTCTGGACGAGCGTACTCAGCGGCTCGGAGGCGGCGTCGAGCCCGGCGAACTCGGAGGAGGAGGCGGGCGCGGCGAGCGCCAGGAGGAGTCCGAGGAGGAGTCCTGTGCGTAGGGCCATACCCCAGTATGGAGCGTACGCACGCGCATATGGAGGGCCTCCCGGGGCGGGCCCGGCCAGGTCTAAAGGCCTATCCGCCGAGGAGGGGGGCGAGGTCGTTGGCGCGCAGCCAGGTCGTGACGGCGGGGGGCAGCTGCGCGGGCAGCGCGGAGTCGTGGAGGAGGAAGGCCGAAAGCTCGGCGAAGTACTCCTCGACCTCGGTCATGGAGTAGAGCGAGGGGAAGCCGAGGGAGCGCGCGTAGCCGAGGTCGACTTCGACGGAGTCGGCGTACTTCCCTTCGGCGACGAGCGCGTTGCGGAGCTTGAGCTTCGCGAGGTACTCCTCGCGCGGGACGGCCTGGTGGCGCTTCTTGGGATAGCCCCAGGCGAGGGCCTCGGTCAGCGTGCTGTAGAAGGGGGAGCTGAAGACGCCCTGGGTCGCGTGGAGTCGCGCGTAGTCGTGGAAGAACTCGTGGGCGAGCACGTGGCTCTGCTGGCTCCAGGAGCCGTAGACGACTTTCTCGGCGAAGAAGGGCGGGTAGAGATAGACGAGGACCTGGTCCTCGAAGATGATGCTGGCCGCGGTGTCCTCGCCGGAGGCCATGCGGATGAAGTGGACTCCCTTGATCCCATGCTCGGCGAACGCTCCCTCGAGCACGACGGAGCCGGGGGCTTCCCCGATGGGCGAGAGGGCGCGCAGGACGAGGGTCCGGGAGGCCTCGTCCCAGGGGGCGTACGACTCGTTCTTGAGCTTGCAGAAGGGATGCGCGTCGGGGTTCCCCGAGCAGGCGGTGAGGTCGGTGAAGGCCGCCTGGACGCCGGCCGCGGTGTCCCGGGCGGCGGACGCGGGGGCCGCGAGAGCCAGGGCGAGGAAAGGGGCGAGAAGCGCACCGTTCATGCTCACAGGATGCCGTAAAAGGTGGAAAGCTGGGAGGGCAGTTCGACCTTCCCGCGGCCAGTCGATGGCCCTATGCGCGCAGGTGAAGGGAGGGGGGCTTTCCGTAACCGGGCGGTTTCCCTGGATTCCCTGTGGGAATCCAGGGAGCATCTTCCTGAAAGGAGGCCATTTCGGATAGAATCACTCACGATGCGGACGAACTCGATGGCGTTGCCGGTCTCGCTGCTTCTGGCGGTCCTTCTCTCGGGCTGCGGCGGCGCCAAGCCCGTGCGCGTGAGGGAGACGACGGAGAAGGCCGTTCTCACCCGGATGCTCGAGCTGCGCCCGCAGGGACGCGGCGATGACCTGCAGAAGTACCTCGACCTGCTGGAGACCTCGCTCAAGGAGCGGGTCTACACGGACCTCAAGTGGCGTTCAGCGAGCGGCGAGCTGAACTCCTCCGAAAGATCCCTCCTGGATTGGCTTAGAGAGTCACGCTTCGATTTCAAGTGAATTCACCTTCCGACCCTCCTCTCCCTTCGGGGGGAGGTCGGAGGGGGGAGAACCCCAAAAGGCAGAGGGCCCGCGTTAGCGGGCCCTTTGCGTTCATACTCCCCCTCCCCCTGGCCCCCTCGCCGGCACCCCGACCTATAGTGCCGGGATCGCACGCGGTGAGGAAACTGATAGTGCGAACTCGCAGGAAGGGGAGATAGGGAACTCCAGTCCTATCGAGGCGCCTCCAGAGGTTTATCGCCATCGACTTCCAAGTCCGCATCGGGAATCCTCATCGGGGCGCCGCGCTTGGGATGCTTGGGCAAAATGGCCTGGGCCTGGTCCTGGAGGTCGTCGCCGGGGAGCGGGGCCTCCTGGCGGATGTCGGTCGGGATGGGCGCGGCTTCGAGGAGGCCTTCGGCGTCGGCGACGAGGCGCTGGCCGGCGCTGAGCTCGGCGCTCTTGCCCTTGTCGTCCGAGACCGAGAGCTGGCCCGTGAAGAGGTCGATGGTCGTGCGGCCGGACTTGCGGACCGACACGTTGAACTCGGTGCCGCGCACGCAGGCCACCGCGCGCGGGGTGCGCACGTAGAGACGGCGGGAGGAGGCCTTCACGATGCTCGCCTTGAGCCGGCCCAGGGCCAGCTTGAAGGAGGGCTCCTCTCCCGCGGCTCTCTCGACGGTGAAGTCGCTGCGCGGGCCCAGCTCGAAGCGGGAGCCGTCGGGGAACACGATGGCCGCGCGGCCGTCCTGGTCCGTGGTGATGCGGCCGCCGTCGGCGAGTTCGCTGCCGGAGGAGAGGCGCGTCGCGAGCCCGTCGGGCCCGGTCTGATAGCGCACGGTGCCGCTCGCGTCGGCGATGACGAGCGGGGGCTGAGACTTCTTCGCGCAGGCGGCGGCGAGGAGCAGCGGCAGGACGAGGAAAGGGAGCTTTCTCATGGAAGAAGTCTACCGCCCTCGCGGGCGGAGAGCAACTACTTTTTCGCCGGGGCGGCGGGCGGCGGGAGGAGGGCGTTCTCGAGGCCGGGAAGCTCGAGCGCGGACGCGGCGGCCCCGGTCGCGGCCGGAGCGAGCGGCAGGAGCCCGGGGAGGTCGGGAGGGGGAAGCTGGCCGGTCGCGGGGGAGGCGAGGGGCTTCGGCGCGTCGGCGCGCCAGCCGGCGGCGAGCAGGTAGCCCTGGAGGTAGGCGACGGGGACGCGGAGGTCGATGGAGTCGCCCTTGGGGGTGGTCATGCGTACGCTGAGTCCTCCGGCATAGCGCTCCCTGAGGACCGTCGTGGAGAGGGGGACCGCGAAGATCTCGCGGTAGCGGCAGAGCTCCTGGGTGGCGCAGGCCTCGACCGAGCGGTCGATGCTCTTGAGCGGCTGGGTCGCCGCGTCGAGCGCGTAGGCCCCGTAGTGCCGCCACTCGAGGCTGCCGTAGACGAGGTCGACGCGGAGCTCGTGGCGGTCGGCTCCCGTCTTGCGGTCGCGCCAGCCGCGCAGGTCCCAGGCGAGCTCCCCGCCTCCCGGCAGGTCCCGGCGCACCCCGGGGCCTTCGTACTGTATGTAGGAGTCGAAGCCGGCATCGTGGACCCGGACGGCCTGGGTGACCTGCGCCGAGGTGGCTCGGCCGTAGTCGGAGACCCGGGCCGTGGAGCAGGCGGCGAGAAGGAGGACGAGGAGGGCGAGCCGGCGGGTCACTGCGGGGTCGGCGGCCCGATGAGCTTGAGGACCTTCTCCTGGAGGCGGGGGAAGGCGATGGGCTTGGGGATGTAGTCGTTGGCGCCGCAGGCGAGGCCGCGCTCGACGTCGGTGACGCGGTCCTGGGAGGTGCACATGAGGATCGGGATGGCCTTCGTCTCGGGGTGGCTCTTGAGGTTGCGGGTCGTGTCGAAGCCGTCCATCTTGGGCATCATGACGTCGGTCATGATGAGGTCGGGCTTCTCCTTGAGCGCGAGACGGATGCCCTCGACGCCGTCGCCGGCCGTGAGCGCCGCGTAGCCGAAGCCCTCGAGCACGTCCTTGAGCAGCGAGGCGATGGAGAAGTCGTCCTCGATGACGAGGATGAGCTTCTTCGCCCTTTTGGAGCCGCCGAAGAACGGGAGTCCCACGGCGTGATTATGCTCCTTCGCGGGAGGAGCGTCAATGACTGCGCCCGTCTCGAAAAAGTATGATGCCCCCGGAGGCGCCCATGAACCGAACTCTCGTATTCGTCGTCATCTCCGCCGTTCTCGCCCTGCCCGTCCGAGGGCTCGAGCGGGAGAAGGTCTCCGGCCCTCTCGAAGAGCGGGAGGTCGTCGAGGCCGCGAAGCGCTTCGTCGGCGCCCAGAAAGCCGAGACTCTTCGCGGCATCGGGCTCGCGGGCTCCGGCGAACTTCGCTACGGAAAGCCCGTCGAGCTCTACGAGCTCTCGATGGAGAAGGTGCAGGCCTGGAAGAAGGGGCCGCTGACGCCGCATCTCGCGAAGACGGGGAGCTGGTACGTCCCCGTCGAGGATGCGAACGGCGTCGCGGTGCTCGCTCAGGTGGGCTGCTGCAGCAAGGAGGTCGAGGGCCGGCTCGTCGGCCAGAGCGTCGGCTCGTCGACGCTCGCGACGAAGTGGCTCGAGGTGAAGGGACGCTGGCCGGACGCGCGGCTCGTCTCCTGCCCGCCGGGCCCGGCGACGTACTACGTCGTGCCTTCGCTCAAGAAGGCGAACCTCACGCCCATGACGAGCTTCGAGAAGGGAGTGGACCTCCTCGTCCCGGCGGATGCCGCGAAGACGCTCGCGCCGCTCAAGGCGGGCCGCTATCCCGGACTCGGCGCGGCCCCGCAGGAGTGAGCGCCCCCGCGGTCGCGACCTCCGTCCTCGACAGCGGCGCCGTCGCCGAGGGCTGCCTCGACTGGGTGCGCCGCGAGCGCGCCGCCCTGCCCTTCGCCCCGCGCCTGGCGACCCTGCTCTACCGGCCGAGCGCGGACGCGGGCTCGGCGCAGTACCGCGACCTCATGCTCAAGGACGCCGCCCGCCTGGGCATGGAGGCGCTCGCGCTGGAAGCGGGCAGCGAGGACGAGCTGCGCGCGCACATCGAGCGCGTCAACGGGGATCCCGGGACCCACGGGCTCATCGTGCTCTATCCCCTGCGCTGCGCGCTGCACGACGAGGACGTCATGGACCTCGTCTCGCCCTACAAGGACGTCGAGGGCCTGCACTCGGTCTCGCTGGGCTACCTCATCAAGTACAAGCGCTTCCTCGACGAGGCGCGCGGGATCAAGTGCGTCGTGCCGGCGACGCCCAAGGCCGTCGTGAAGGCCCTGCAGAGCCGCCCCGAGGTCCGCATCGACGGCGCCTTCGCCGTCGTCGTCAACAACTCGATGCGGGTGGGAAAGCCGCTGGGACTCATGCTCGAGAACCTGGGCGCGACGGTCGTGAAGTGCTACCACAAGACGCGCAAAGACGACCT
Organism: Elusimicrobiota bacterium; assembly: GCA_041660925.1. Taxonomy (NCBI): domain Bacteria; kingdom Pseudomonadati; phylum Elusimicrobiota; species Elusimicrobiota bacterium. The sequence continues at coordinate 456,734 of JBAZVI010000002.1, read as the reverse complement.
CGAGGCCTGCGTGCGCCGCGCCGACATCCTCGTGCTCGCCGTCCCCGACCCGACCTTCGAGCTCGACCCCGCCTGGGTGCGGCCGGGCGCCGTCGTGCTCGACGTCTCGCATCAGGGGAACGCCGATGCCGAAGCGCTCAAGGGCCGGGCCTCCCTCGTGACCGTGCCGAGCAACCGCCTCGGGAAGATCACCCGCGCGATGACCTTCGTGAACCTGGTCTATTGCGCGCGGTATAAGGGAACTTACTACTAACCCTTCCTTAACTCCCCTTCCCGCAGGAGGGGGAGTGGAGGAAGGGTTCGGCTCAGGCTTTCCCTGATACGGCCGCCTCCAGGCGGCTGAGGAACTCGCTCGCCGACTTCATGCGCTTCTCCGGGTCGGCCTGCAGGGCTTCGGACACGAGCTTGTCGAAGCTCTCCGAGAGGCCCTGCACGCGCACCGAGGGCGGCTGGAAGCGCATGTCGAGCTTGTCCGTGAGCTTCACGGGATGCGGGAAGGGCGCGGCGCCCGTCAGCATCTCGTAGAGGCAGGCGCCCAGCGAGTAGACGTCGAACGCCGGGCGGACCTCCCCGCGTTCGGCCTCCGGCGGCATGTAGGCGGGCGTGCCGGTGAGGTTGGCCGTGTGCGAGACGAAGAGCTTGTCGGCGGCGCCGGGGGGCGCCGTCGCGAGCACCGCCGGCGGCGGCTTCGCGGTCGAGTGCGCGATCCCGAAGTCCATGAGCTTGATGTAGCCCGCGGTCGTCACCATGATGTTCGCGGGCTTGAGGTCCCGGTGGACGACGCCCTTGCCGTGCGCGAAGTCGAGGGCCTGGCAGATCGGCCGCAGGACCTCCAGCGCGCGCTGGGGCGTCAGCCGCTTCTCCTCCGCGAGGAGCTGGGAGACCGTCTTCCCCGAGACGAGCTCGAAGACGAGGAAGAGCTCGGAACCGCGCTCGATGACCTCGTAGATGTCCACGATGCCCGGGTGGTGCAGGGAGGCCACGGTCTTCGCCTCCGCGAGGACCCGTTCCTTGGCGCGCGCGTCGAGCTTCGCGTAGGCCTCGGCGATGCGCTTGACCGCGACTTCGCGTCCCAGGGAGAGGTCGCGCGCCACGAAGACCTGGCCCATGCCGCCGCGGCCGATCATGCGCAGGACCTCGTACTTCCCGGCGATCTTCCCGTCGTCGACCGCTTCGGGCTCGCGCAGGGCCGCCATCTTCGAGCGGAAGGAGGCGTCCTCGTCCTTCTCCTTGCGCCGCAGGAAGGCCCAGAGCCCCCAGCCGAGGCTGCCCATGAAGAGGGCCAGCGCCCCGTAGAGCGAGGGCGCGACGGGCCGGTTCCCTCCGGAGGAGACCTCGTCGAGCAGCGAGAGGGCGTCGTCCTGCAGGGACTCGAAGATGCTCCCGCCGTTCTTGGCGTTCCGGTAGATGTCCTTGTAGCGGGAGTCGAGGCGGGAGGCGCGCTTCATGTCGTCGAGCGCCCCGCTCCGGTCTCCGAGTTTCTCGCGGATCATGGCCCGCATCGCGAAGTTCGAGGCGTTGTCGGGGTCGAGCTGGATGGCGCGGTTGATGCTGTTGAGCGCGTCCTTGAACTTGCCCTGCTGCATCTGCGACCAGGCGACGGTGTGCCAGCCCTCGGCGTGGTTGGGGGAGATCCCGATGGCGCTGAGCGCGTCGGCCTCCGCGCTCGAGTAGTCCTTCATGCGCGCGTAGGTGCGGGCGCGCACGAGATAGGCGTCGGGGTTCTTCGGGTCCAGGGCGATGGCGCGCGTGGCGTCCTTGAGCGCGCCCTTGAAATCCATCATCTTCATCTTGAGCAGGGCCGAGCGCTGGAACTCCTGCGACTGCGCGACGGGGTCGGCCGCCGCCTCGATGCTCATGATCTCCTGGACGCGCGCGTTCTCGGAGAGCGCGCCGTGCCGAAGGGCGGCCTCCATCGCCGCTTCCCCGGAGGGCGCGGAGACCGACGCGTTCAGGCCCGAGGCGTCGATCTCATCGTCGACGGGACGCAGCCCCTTGCTCCCCGTGCCGGCTCCGCCCTTCTTGGCGAACTCAGCGGCGGTGCCGTTGATCTCGGGGATGCCCACGAGCGTCCGGTAGCGGGGGGCGCTCACGGGAGGAGGAGTGTCGCTGATCTCCGGGGGCGGGACGTAGGGCTTCTGGGCGATGAGCGTCTCCTCCGGCTTCGGCTTCTGGGTCACGGCCGGGCCGCCGGCGGACTCCCCGCCCCCCCGGGGCGCCGTGTTCGTCGCCGGCTGCGGGGGGATGAGCCGCGTGCTGTCCTCCGTGTTGGGCTTCGGCATGGGGACCGGAGTGGGCGTCGGGAGCTGCCAGCCGCCGGAGGGCGGTTTGCTGCTGGTGCCGCCGCCGTCGTTATGGCTGCCGCCGTGATGGCTGCTGCTCTCTTTGTCCTTGTCGCACTTGCTTCCGCTGAAGACGAGGACGAAGACGGCGGGCATGAGCAGGATGCTGAAGGCGCGGGAGAGCATCATGACGGCCTCCGGACGGCGTTCGATCGCACCGCCCAGAGGGCGGCGCCCGCGGCCGACGCCATAGCCAGCGCCATGTAGTGATAGGCGCTCAGGCCCAGCGGCGGACGCGGGATGAAATCGTAGCGGAAGAACTGCACGACGAAGCGGATGAGGGCGTAGCCGAGCACGTAGAGCAGGACGAGCTCCCCGTCGGGGCGTCCCGCGACGCGCAGGCGGCGGTGCAGGAGCCCGGCCAGGACCAGGCAGAGCGTGCCGTCGAAGACCTGGGTCGGATAGAGGGGGATCCCGACCGGCGCCGCGGAGGCCGGATGGGTCATCGTGAGTCCGAGCCAGCTCGGGGCCGGACGGCCCCAGCAGCAGCCGGCGCCGAAGCAGCCGACCCGGTTGAAGACCTGGAAGAGCGCGAAGGAGGGCGCGCCGAGGTCGAGCGCCTTCAGGGGGGAGATCCGCGCGAGGCGGCTGCCGACGGCCACGACGGCGAGCATGCCGAGGATGGCGCCCTGGATGGCCGTGCCGCTGAAGATGTTCAGGACCTCTCGCGCCGTGAGCTGGGAGAAGGGGGTCGGCGAGGCGACAAGGAGGTAGAAAGCGTGGGCGCCGGCGAAGGCTCCGAGCACGATCCAAGGGAGGAGGATGACGATCGTCCAGCGGGGATACGCGCGCAGGGGGGCGTTGTAGAGGCCGAGGAGGAAGGCGGCGATCCAGCCGAGGTTGATGCCGAGCGCCCAGACGGACAGATGGAGAGACCCCAGATCCAGATACGGGAGCATGAGATAGTTTTAGAGGCTTTTCTATAGTAAGTCAAGGGTCCTATATCCACATAGGACCTAAGGCCTATAGGGTAAAAGAGACGGGGGAGGGCGGAAGCCCTCCCCCGTCGAGCGGACGCCCTGAGCGTTTACCGACAGCCCGGGCAGGCGGCGCAGGATTCCTCTTCCTCGGCGCCCCACCACGCGTTCTTCCAGGTCTTGTTCCACCAGGCCTTGATGGGGACGAGGGTCTCGGTCTGCCAGCCGACGCGGTTCATCTCCGCGACGTTCGACCAGACCTTGTCCCAGTCCTTCGCGCCGTTCCACATCAGGTAGTCCCAGTCCCCGGGGATGGAGGCGACGCTCGTCGCCCAGTTCCACTTGGAGATGGAGCGCATCTCGCCGTTGAGGTGCGGCGAGCGCAGCAGCACCCAGGCCCCGGCCGGCCACTCCCACCACCACTTCGCGTCCTTCGTCCCCTTGTAGACGAGGTGGGTCGAGGTGGCGCTCACGCCCTTCATCGCTCGGATCTCGACGACCTTGTCGTAGAGGTCCTCCCAGGTGTGGGCGTCGATCCAGACGATGACGCCCCAGTTCCCGGTCACCATCCAGGCTCCGATCGTCTCGGGCCAGGCCTGGACCTTCTTCCAGACGGCTTCGCCGGCCTTCCAGTCCGACTTCACGAACAGGTAGGCCGAGCGCTGGTTCCACTCGTTCGACGGCATGGGCGACCTCCGTTGCGGCGGGTGCTTCCGACCTACGCAACATCGATCCCGGGGCGTGCCCCGGGATCGATGATCAAGAGTGCATCGCGCAGCAGCGGCCGCGCTTGAGTCTGCGCTCATCGGCCGCGGTGAGGCGGCCCTGGAGCCAGGCGTTGAGGCGCCGGCGCGCGCCGAGCGGGTCGAGCCCGCCGGCGGCGAAGGCGGTGAGAAGCTCCACCGAGCCGAGGAAGTCGCGGCGATGGATGGTCTCGACGGCGACGCCCCGGGGCCCGTTGTTGTGGTAGTTGCCCAGCGGCAGGGCGAGGCAGATGGCGCGGTAGCCGGCGAGCCCGAAGGCCGTGGCCTCGCAGGTCCCGCCGTCCATGAGCTTGCGCTGCCAGAGCGTCCCGCGCGCGGCCTGGAGCTCCTTGGCCCGCTCGAAGGCGGAGGAGGCGAGGTCGGCGTCGAAGACGCTCATCTTGTCGCCCACGCGCACGACCGCGCCGCCGCCCTGGGGGATGCCGGGCAGCGCCTTGCTGCACTCGAGAACGACGACCGGGCGCTCGCGGGGGATGAGGCGGGACTTCACGGCGCCGAGCGCGCCCTTGAAGCCGACTTCCTCCGCGCGCGTGAACACGGCGAGCACGTCGCCCTCGAGACGCCGGCGCGCGAGGTGGTCGAGGGTGGCGACGACGGCGCCGCAGCCGGCGAGGTCGTCGTGGGCCTTCGAGCGGATGAGGTCCTCGGAGAGCTCGAAGAGGGGGAGGTCGGCGTGGCCGAAGAAGCCGGGCTTCGTCCCCTCGGGGACCTTGAGGAGGAGCTCCGCGTTGCCCGGGGCCGGCTTGCGTCCGTCGCCCTTGAGGACGACGGCGGTGCCGTGGCGGATGGCGCCCGGCTCCGAGGGCCAGAGCGCGAGCTTGAGCCCCTTGAGGTCGAAGACGGGGACCTGACCGTTCCAGCGCGCCTGGGCCGTGCGGCCGGAGACGGAGAGGACCTCGAAACCGGGGTGGTCCATGTGGGCGGTGAAGGCGACCGGGAACGCTTTGCCCCGCCGGTAGTGCGCGACGAGGTTCCCGTGCGCGTCGATGCGGCAGGGGATGTCCACGGTCTCGAGCGCGCGGCGGATCGTCGCGCGCACGCGGTGCTCGAAGTAGGGCGCGGTCGGCTCGCGCAGGACGGAGGCGAGGATGCCGAGCGCGCGGCCGGCGTCGAAGGTCCCGAGGGCGGGGATGGGCGGGGTCATGATTTCACTCCGGAGCCGTTGCAGTCGGGGCAGAGCGCGCCCTTCACTTTGCCGCGTCCCTTGCACGAGGGGCAGGTGGGTTGGAGGCGGATCGTGACGCGGGTCCCCGGGCGCTGGGGGGCGGCGGGCTTCGCCGGCTTGGGCGGGGGGGCCGGAGTCTTGGACATCGGCGCCGTCGGGGTCTGAGGGTCCTTGCGGACCATCGGGTCCGGCGGGCGGACCACGCCGAGCTTGGCGTCGGTCCGCGCCTGGATCTCGAGCAGGCAGGCCTGGCAGTATTCCGGACACGCGTCCAGGATCTGGGTGGATTCCTTGACGGTCTGACCGCAGCGGGCGCAGGTGAACTCGTAGGTGCGCATTCTCCCTCTCCGGCGCCGCCTTCCGTCCGTTTTCGCGGCGCCACCAACGTCTCCCGCAATGTACTTAAAAGATGCTCGGGGAACAATGATTTTGGATAACACGCGAAGATGTCTTTGGGAGTACCTTCCCCAATGCCTCCCTGCGGGGAGGAGGGAACTCGGGAAAGGCGAAGGCCTGCACGTGCAGGCCTTTGGATGCTCCCCCTACCCCTGACCCCTTCCCGCGGGAAGGGGAGGGGTGGAAGGGTTTGTCAATGTTGATCCAGTTTGCAGGTGTGGGTCTTGTTCCAGCGCTCGAGGGCTTCCTGTTCCTGCGCGCGGTAGGCGGCGGCGCGGGTCTGCAGGAGAGGGAAGTCCACGGCGTGCGCGTCGAACATGGGGCCGTCGACGCAGGCGAACTTCGACTTGCCCCCGACGACGACGCGGCAGCCGCCGCACATGCCGGTGGCGTCGACCATGATGGGGTTGAGACTGGCGAAGGTCGGCAGGCCCCAGGGACGCGTGAGCTCGGCGACGAAGCGCATCATCGGGATGGGGCCGATGACGAAGGCGGCATCCATCGCGGCGCCGCGCGCGTGCAGCTCGGAGAGCGCGTCGGTGACGAGGCCCTTCTTCCCGTGGGAGCCGTCGTCGGTGGTGACGAGGACCTCCTCGGAAAGCCCGCGCATCTCGCGCTCGAGGATGAGGAGGTCCTTCGTGCGGGCCCCGAGCACGGAGACGACGCGGTTGCCCGCGTCCTTGAACGCCTTGGCGATGGGGAGGACCTCGGCGATGCCGACGCCGCCGCCCACGCACACCACGGTGCCCCAGCGCTTGAGCTCGACGGGGACTCCGAGGGGGCCGGCGAGGGTGAGGAACTCTCCTCCGAGCGGGAGGGTCAGGATCTCGGTCGTCGTCTTGCCCACGGCCTGGACGATGACGGTCACCGTGCCGACCGTCGCGTCCCAGTCGACGAGGGTGACGGGGACGCGCTCTCCCGCGTCGCTCGCGCGCAGCATGACGAACTGCCCGGCCTTCGCCTTCGCCGCGACGAGGGGGGCGCGCACGACGAAGCGCGCGACCGTCGAGCTCAGGGCGTCCTTGGCGACGATGCGGTAGGGCTCGGGAGTGATCATCGCTTCTTGCCGCCCGCAAGGGCGTCGAGGTCGACGTTCATCGCCGCGGCGGCGACCTTGCCGTCGCGCATGGCCAGCAGTACGGTCGCGCCGCCGCGCACGACGTCGCCGCCGGCGTAGACGCCGTCCTTCGAGGTCTTCCCGCGCTCATCCGCCTGGAGAGTCCCCCACTTGAGCGTCGTGAGGCCCGGGGTGGTCTGCTGGATGATGGGGTTGGGGCTCTGCCCGATGGCGACGATGAGGCTGTCGGCCTCGAGCGAATACTCCGAGCCCTCGATGGGCTCGGGGCGGCGCCGTCCGCTCTTGTCCGGCTCTCCCAGACGCATGCGCACGCAGCGTGCGCTCTTGAGCCGGCCCTTGCCGTCGCCCTCGAGAGCGACGGGCGCGGAGAGGAACTCGAAGCGGACGCCTTCCTGCATCGCGTGCTCGATCTCCTCGGCGCGGGCCGGCATCTCGGCGCGCGAGCGGCGGTAGACGACGGTGACGCTCTCGGGGCGCAGGCGCAGCGCGCCGCGGGCCGCGTCCATGGCCGAGTTCCCGCCGCCGACGACGAGGACCCGGCGGCCGACGAAGACGGGGGTGTCGTAGCGGGGGAACTGGTCGGCGTGCATGAGGTTGACGCGGGTGAGGAACTCGTTGGCGCTGTAGACGCCGACGAGGTTCTCGCCCTCGACGTCCATCATCGCCGGCAGGCCGGCGCCGGTCCCCACGTAGACGAGGTCGTAGAACTCCATGAGCTCGGCCACGGTGACGGTGCGGCCGACGAGGACATCGGCGTAGAAGCGGACTCCCATCTTCTTGAGGGTGTCGATCTCCGCGCGGACGACCTCGCGGGGGAGGCGGAAGGTGGGGATGCCGTACATGAGCACCCCGCCGAACTCGTGGAGGGCCTCGTAGACGGTGACCTCGTGACCGAGGCGGCGCAGCTCGGCGGCGACGGTGAGCGAGGAAGGGCCGGAGCCGATGCAGGCGACCTTTCGGCCGGTCTCCTTCGCGATCGGCGGGGAGGCCTGGAGCCCCTGCGCGCGCGCCTCGTCCGCGGTGAAGCGCTCGAGGCGGCCGATGGCGACGGGCTTGAACTTCCCGCCCTTGTTGAGGATGCAGGCGTGCTCGCAGTAGGTCTCCTGCGGGCAGACTCGGCCGCAGATGGCGGGCAGGAGGTTCGATTCGAGGATCTTCGCGCGGGCGCCGGCGAGGTCGCCTTCGCGCACGCGCTCGATGAAGGCGGGGATGTCGATGTTGACCGGGCAGGCGGCGACGCACTGAGCGTTCCTGCACTGGAGGCAGCGGCCGGCCTCGCGGGCGGCCTCCTCGCGGTTCAGCCCCCGGGCGACCTCGTCGAAGTTCTGGACGCGCTCCAGCGGCGTCTGCTCGGCGCCGTCGCTGCGCGGCAGCGCGGGCTGGGGCTTGAACTTCTTGGGCTCGTCCTTGTTAGCACCCTGTTCCATAGGTGACCTGCCAATAACTATAACAAATAGGCATCCTCACTGCTCCCTTGTCCATGGGGGGGGCGTTTACTACAATCCCGAAGGTTCAATCGACGCCGCAGAAAGGGGGAAACCCATGGCCCAGAACACCGCGAAGCCCGAGCCGATGAAGAAGTTCACGAAGGAAGAGCTCCTCGCCAAGGCCTACCAGCCCGCGAAGGACGCGATGGTCCTGCACCCGTTCTACAAGGGGAAGATCGAGGTCTCCCCGAAGTGCTGCGTGCGCGATTTCGACGATTTCGCCATCTGGTACACCCCGGGCGTGGCCGAGTCCTGCAAGGACATCCACAAGAACCCGGAGAAGGTCTACGAGCACACCAACAAGGGGAACATGGTCGCGGTCGTCAGCGACGGCACCCGCGTGCTCGGCCTCGGCGACATCGGCCCCGAGGCCGGTCTGCCGGTCATGGAGGGCAAGGGCCTGCTCTTCAAGTACCTCGGCGGCGTCGACGCCTTCCCGCTCTGCCTGAACACGAAGGACCCCGACGAGATCATCAAGGTCGTCGAGGCGATCCAGCCCTCCTTCGGCGGCATCAACCTCGAGGACATCGCCCAGCCCAAGTGCTTCTACATCCTCGACGAGCTGCGCAAGCGCTGCAAGATCCCGGTCTGGCACGACGACCAGCAGGGCACGGCCACGGTCTGTCTCTCGGCGCTCATCAACGCGCTGAAGATCGTGAACAAGCGCATCGAGGACGTGAAGATCACGCTCGTCGGCGCCGGGGCGGCCAACATCCGCATCGGCACGCTCTACATGGCCGCCGGGGCGAAGCCGGGCAACCTCATCTACGTGGACTCCAAGGGGACGCTCCACAAGGGCCGGACCGACCTCAAGGAGACGCACAAGGACAAGTGGCACATGTGCCAGATCACGAACAAGGACGACCTCAAGGGCGGCATCGCCGAGGCGCTGCGCGGCGCGGACGTCCTCTCGGCGGCCTCGACGCCGGGCCCGGACACCATCAAGAAGGAGTGGGTGGCGACGATGGCGAAGGACGCCATCGTGTTCATCACCGCCAACCCCATCCCCGAGATGTGGCCCTGGGACGCGAAGGAGGTCGGCGCGCGCATCGTGGGCACCGGCCGCTCGGACTTCCCGAACCAGGTCAACAACTCGCTGGGCTTCCCCGGCATCTTCCGCGGGACTCTCGACGTGCGCGCGAGCACCATCACCGACGAGATGTGCATCGCGGCCGCCCGGGAGCTGGCGAAGTGCGCCGAGGACAAGGGCCTGCACGAGGACAACATCATCCCGAAGATGAGCGACCATGAGGTCTTCGCCCGCGAGGCCGTCGCCGTGGGCATGAAGGCCATCGAGCAGGGCCTCGCGCGCAACCCGATGTCGCGCGACGCGCTCTACAAGCTGGCCGAGACGACCATCGCGCGCGCCCGGAAAGAAACGCACGTCAAAATGGAGTCGGGCGTCATCCAGCTGCCGCCGAAGAAGTAGCGCCGTCGGCGTGAGCGAAGGCCCCGTCGAAAGACGGGGCCTTCTTCTTTTAGGCCTTGATAGCCTCCGCGTCCCGCCACGGTGGGCGGGGGGGCGAGACGCGCAGCGGGAGGTGTGCGCGCTCGACGCACACCTCCCGCTATGAGGGCGTGAGGTTTGGAGGTGCGAGGTATGCGCGAACGGCCGCGCATACCTCGCACCGGCGCCACCGCCCACCCGCCCGCCGGAGCGGTGCGCGGCGGTTCAGCGGCCGGCGGCGTCGAGCATCTTGAGGAGGGCGGAACGGCGCTCGAGGATGGATTTGGCGCGGAAGGAGGGGCTGGCGAGGCGGCGCGCGAGCTTCGCGCGGGCGGCGCCCGCGCGCTCGAGGAGAGCGGCGGAGAGCTCCTCTTCCTCGTACGCGGCCTTCGAGAGGGGGGCGTCGATGTCCTCGCGGCCGGCGCGCACGCGCACGAAGGTCTTCCCGTCGGTGAAGATCCCGACGAGCACGGGGTTGCTGCCGGTCTTGCCGCGCGAGGAGAGGAGGTTCGCCGCGGCGGCGAGCTCGCCGGGGACGCCGCGCTCGAGGACGACGGAGCCGGAGGGCAGCGGCTGGTCCTCGGGCACGAAGAGCTCCATGTGTTCTCCGGCGTGCAGCTTCTCGTAGCGTCCGGAGCCCTGCGTCAGCATGAAGCGGCCTCCGTCGCAGGACGCGAGCCCGGGGCGCGGGACCGCGCTCAGGTCGAGGGTCTCTCCCGCGTTCTGGCGCGCGAGGAGGCCCGCATAAAATGGGAGGGAAGCGGACTGCGCGAGGACGGCGGGGACCCCCAGCGTGAGCGGGACCGGCGCCACGCGCACGACCTGGGCGCGCGCCTGTACCGCCGCGAAGAGCAGGGCGGTAGCGGCGACGCGCGCGAGCGTGCGGGAAGAACTCATCGAGGATAGTCTAGCGGGGAGAGGGAGGGCGCGCGGGGGTCCTTGGGGGAACGGGGACGGGATTTTGGACCTAGGCGGGATGGGTCTGAAGAAGGAGTGGTCGTTCGCTCGAGGGTTCTTTTATGACCTGAGCAGCCGCGGTGTGCGATGCGGTGGGGGGACGAGGCGCTCCGCGGGAGGTGTGCGCTCTGCGCACACCCGCCGCAGCGTCGCCACCCCACCCGCCCGCCGGAGCGGTGCGCGGCGGCTGCACCAGGAACGGATCGTGAAATTACTCCATTGTCGGCGCACGAATACACTTGGTATAATGCCCCGGTCGTCATAAGGGCCTGTAGCTCAGCTGGGAGAGCGCCTGCATGGCATGCAGGAGGTCAGCGGTTCGATCCCGCTCAGGTCCACCACTTTAAAACCGAAGGGCTCCCTCACGGGGGCCCTTCGTTTTCAAAGTGGTGTATGTGGGTCGGATCGACCGCTGACCTTTCCGCTTCGGGGGGTTCAGCGACGCGACCGAGCGCAGCGTGGGGAGCTAGCGTCGACGAAACGGGGGGCAGAGCCCCCCTTGAAGAGCCGCCGAGCTCCGGCCACGTCGGAAGGACTCTTCATCTCCGGAGCGAGGGAACCGCGCCCCCTGAGCCGACTACCAGTCGGCTCGGGCTGGCAGCGGCGGCGACAGGGGCGGCTCGATCCCGCTCAGGTCCATGCCTGTGCAGCCGCCGTGCCCCGTTACGGCGGGAGGGTGGGTCGAGTCGCCTCGCGGGAGGTGTGCGCGCTCGACGCACACCTCCCGCTATGAAGGCGTCGGGTCTGGAGGCGCGAGGTATGCGCGAGCGGCCGCGCATACCTCGCGCCGGCTCCACCGCCCACCCGCCCGCCGGAGCGGTGCGCGGCGGTTGCTCAGGATATCGGAGGTTCGCCGCGTGTTTCGCGGGCTTTCCGCCCTTCTTCCGTGACCCGCAGGTAGTTCGCTGCGATGCGCGCGGCCTGGCGCGACTCCTGCCAGCTCTTCAGGAAGCGTCCGACGACGCCGAGGACGATGGTGAGCGCCGCAAGGACGACGACGGCGGCGACGATCCCGAAGAGCCAGGAGGGGAGCAGGGGAGAGCCGGAGCTCCTCGCGCCGACCGCCGCCATCCCGGAAAGGTTCTGCCAGCCGCTCTGCATGCCGCGATTCTAGCATGTGCGTCCGCGCCTGTGACTGGAGTCACAGGAGGTCCCTTGACAGTGCTTCAGCGCATCTTTATCCTCTGCGTGTGGGCAAACGCGTTCTCGTCATCGAGGACGAGCCGGGCTACCAGGACCTCATGCGCTTCGTCCTGGGAGGCTACGAGCTCTCGGTCTACGGCTCCGTCGAGGAGGCCGAGCGCGACCATCCCGACGGGGACTTCGACCTCGTCATCAGCGACATCAACCTGGCCGGCGCCTCCGGCTTCGACTTCCTCCAGCGCTGGATCGACAAGGGCCGCGCCGAAAAGATCCCCTTCATCCTATGGTCGAGCAACAACAGCGATGAGACGCGCCAGAAGGCGATGGAGATGGGCGCGGCGGGCTTCATCACGAAACCCTTCAAGACCGAGGCCGTGCAGAAGATGGTCGAGACGCTCCTGAGCACCGCTCCGTCTTGAAGCGCGCCTTCAGCTGCCGCATCTACGGCGTCCTCCTCCGCGAAGGGAAAGTCCTCCTCACGCGCAGCACCTTCCAGGGACGCGAGTTCGTGAACTTCCCCGGCGGCGGCATCGACGCCGGGGAGGCGCCGGGAGCCGCGCTCCTGCGCGAGTTCCGCGAGGAGACCGGGCTCGAGGTCCGGCCGGTCCGCACGCTCTACGCGAGCGAGGGCCTGCACGAGTCCACGACCAAGCCCTTCCAGCTCCTGAGCATCTATTGGCTCGTCGAGGAGACCGGCGGGCGCCTGCGCGAAGGGGGCAACGGCGACGATGTCGTCGCGCTCTTCTGGGCGCCGCTCGCGGAGATCCCGACCGCGGAGATGTTCCCTTCCGACAAGGAATTCGTCTCGAAGCTCTCGACGCTCCTCTGAAAAGCGAGCCGCCGGGCCCGCGGCGCGGGCCCGGCGGCTTTCTTGCGCCCGGACGGCTTACTTGACCTTCTTGACCCTCGAGAGCTCGTCGTAGAGCCGGACCGAGGACTCGACGGACTTCTGCAGGTCCGAGAGGTCGAGGCTCTCGTTCTCGGAGTGCGGATTGCTGTAGGGGTCCTCGACGCCGACGAGCAGGGCCGGCGCTCCGCCCATGGCCTCGGAGAGCTCGCCCACGAAGGGGATGGAGCCGCCGGTGCCGACATAGACGGTCTTCTTCCCGTAGCCGGCGCTCAGCGCGCGGTTCGTCGCCCGGAAGACCTCGGACTCGGGGTCGGTGGTCCACCACGGGCCGGTGCCGATGTTCGAGAACTCGACCTTCACGCCCCAGGGCGCGTTCTTAAGGAGGTGCGCCTTCAGCAGCTTGAGCACGCGCGCGTTGTCCATCCCGGGCACCGTGCGGATGCCGAGGTGGCACCAGGCGCTCCCGTTGACGATGTTGGCGCACTCCTTGCGCGAGGAGGCCTCGATGGCGTTGACCGAGACGGCGGGAAGGCGCCACATCTTCTCGAGCGGGCCGGCCTTGCCGCCGACGATCTCGACGCCGGGCAGCAGGCCCGCCTGCTTGCGGTACTGGTTCGCGATGAAGCGCAGGGCCTTGTGGCTCTCCTTCTCCACCCTCGAGAGGGGGCGCACGCCCTTGTATATGCCGGGGATGGCGATGCGGCCGTCCGGTAGTGAGAGCGACGCGATCATCTTGGCCAGAGCCTGCACGGGGTCGGCCAGCGGCCCGCCCCACATGCCCGAGTGCAGGGAGTGGTCGAGCGCGCTCACGGTCACGTCCATCGCCACGAGGCCGCGCAGGGAGGTCGTGACGCTGGGCAGGCCCGTCTCGGCGTTGCCGCAGTCGGCGATGACCATGACGTCGGACATGATGAGCTTCTTGTTCTTCTTGAGGAAGAGGTCGAGGTGGCTGCCGCCGCACTCCTCTTCGCCCTCGATGAGCACCTTCACGTTGACCGGGAGCTTCCCCGAGGTCTTGATCCAGGCCGCGACGGAAGCGGCGTGCACCACGATGCCGGCCTTGTCGTCGGCCGTGCCGCGTCCGAAGAGGCGTCCGGCGCGGATCGTCGGCTTGTAGGGCGGAGACTTCCACTTCCGGACGTCCCCGACGGGCTGGACGTCGTAGTGGGCGTAGAGGAGGAGGGTCGGCTTGCCCGGCGCGTGCAGCCAGTCCGCGTAGACGTAGGGCGGGGCGCCCGGGACCGAGACGAGCTTCACGTGCTCGAGCCCGCTCCTGCGGAGAAGGTCGGCCGTCGCGTCGGCGGCGCGCTTGAGCTCGGCGGGGGGGAAGCCGGCGAAGGAGCAGCTCGGGATGGCGGCGAGCTTCGAGAGCTCGGCGACGGTCTTCTGGCGGTCCTTGCGGGCGTGCTGCAGGGCGTTCTTCAACATGTGTTCCTCCGTGGTGTGTTGATGATAGCAACCCTTCGTCTCGCTGAGAAGATGTATATAATCGGTCCGTGGCAGCTCCCCATCCGACCGACCTCCCCGCCGCGGCCCTCGACGAGTCCTTCGCCCGCGCCCGCGCCGCGCAGGGGCTCTGGGCGAACTACACGCTGAGCCAGCGCGTGCGCCTGCTGCGCCGGCTCTGGAGCGTGCTGGAGCGGGGCCGCGAGGAGCTCGCGGGCGTCGTGCACGAGGAGACGGGGAAGCTCCGCTCCGAGTTCGAGCTCATGGAGCTGGGCCCCTCCCGCCTCGCGCTCAAGTACTTCACGCGCAACGCCCACCGCCTCCTCCAGGACCGCCCGGCGCCGCGCCCATGGACGCTGCTCAATAAGCGCGCCTACGTGCGCTGGTCCCCGCGCGGCGTCGTCGGGGTCGTGAGCCCCTGGAACATGCCCTTCCTGCTCCCGTTCTCCGACGTTATGCCCGCGCTCCTGGCCGGCAACGCCGTCATCCTCAAGCCCTCCGAGCGCGCTCCGCGCACCGCCCTGTGGTTCGCGCGCCGCTCGGCGGCGGCGGGCCTTCTCCCCGAGGGCCTCTTCCAGGTCCTTCCCGGCGGCCCCGAGACGGGCGCAGGAGTCGTGGAGCGCTCCGACCTCGTCGTCTTCACGGGCGGGGCCGAGGCGGGGCGCAGCGTGGCGCGCGCCGCGGGCGCGCGCATGATCCCGGCCGTGCTCGAGCTCGGCGGGAAGCATCCGATGCTCGTCCTGCGCGACGCCCCGCTCGAGCGCGCCGCGAAGGCCGCCGTCTGGGGCGCGTTCGCCAACTGCGGGCAGGTCTGCGTCGGCGTCGAGCGGGTCTTCGTCGAGCGCGCGGCTCACGACGCGTTCTGCGCGCTGCTCGAGCGCGAGACCGGCGCGCTGCGCCCGGGTCTCGCCGACGGCTGGGACGTCGACCTCGGCCGCCTTGCCGGGCCCGACCGCCTCGCCGTCTTCGAGCGCCACCTCGACGACGCCCGGGCCAAGGGCGCGCGCGTCGTCGGCGGGGAGATCCTCGACCGCGAGCGCCTCCTCGTCTCCCCGGCGCTGGTCTTCGGAGCGCAGCCGGGGATGCTCGTCATGGAGGAGGAGAGCTTCGCCCCCATCCTCCCGGTGATGGCCGTCGAGCGCGTCGAGGACGCCCTGCGCCTGGCCAACGAGCACCCCAGCGGGCTCGCCGCCAGCGTCTGGACGCGGGACGGGCGACGCGGGGAGCGGCTGGCCGCCCTCCTCGAGTGCGGGGTCGTGGGGGTCAACGACCTCCTGACGCACAACGCCGTCCACTCCCTGCCCTTCGGCGGCTGGAAGGCCTCCGGCCTCGGCGTCCGCCATTCCGAAGAGGGCCTGCGGATGTTCTGCCGCCCCCAATCCGTCCTCGTCCACGAGTGGCCCCTCGGTTCCCCCGAGCCCTGGTGGTTCCCCTACGGACGCCTCAAGACGCGTCTCCTCGAGCTCCTCTCCCGCCTCAGCTGAATCCAAGCGATTAAATGCGTTTTTCCCATGAACCTGTTTCCGGAATAACAGGTTTCGTGATACTTGGTTCCCTGATAACTGGTATCTGGGACGGAGGTATCGCACTATCTGGAGAGGGACTAAGGGCCCATATTCAGATAGGTCCTGAGAGGCGGAAGGACTGGGTCCTCGGACCCCGCAAGCCGGCCGGGGTCGGGGCTATCCTGAGGACATGAGGAAGACAGGATTCGGACTGCTGGCGCTCCTGGTCCCGGCCCTCTCGTGGGGGCAGCAGGTCGCGGCCGTACGCTCCGTCCCGGTGACGGTACCCGTGGTCCAGACGGCGGCCCTCGCCGTCTCGGCGGTCCTGGCGGCGCCGACCCTCGCGCCCTCGATGCTGCCGAGCCTCCCGGCCGCGAACAACCCGGTCTTCTATTCCTACCAGGGCGCCTCCCCGACCCCGGTCCTCTCGGCACAGCCCATCGTCCTGCCGAAGGCCGTCGCCGCGGCGGCCTCCGCCGCTCCCGCCGCGACCCTGAAGCCCGTCGCCCGCGTCGAGAGCGTACAGTCCCAGGCCCAGGCCCTGGTCGCCGAAGTCGCCGACCTCGCCAAGATCCAGGCGGAGCCGGCAGTCCAGAACCAGGCCATCTCCCGCACTTTCGACGCCGCCCGCAAGGCCTCGGTCGACGGGATCGACGAAGTCGACGCCTCCTTCCGCCAGTCCTATGGGGAAGCGCTTCCTCAGGCCGATTCGGCGCGCACCGCGGAGCTGCGCTCCTTCCGGAAGGAGTTGAAGGCCTACTCCCGCGCGGCCGCCCTCGATAAGGCGAGCGCAGACTATCTCATTGCGAAGGCCCGCAAGCTCGGCGTGCCCATCCGCATCCACGCAAGCGATCTGCAGGCGACCAACAACCACTGGAAGCGCGGTCCGCACATTCACGTCGGGGAGTTCCACATCCCCGTGGAAGCGGGCTACGTGCCCGAGCTCATGCCGGGCGGCATCCATCTCAATTAGTCGGATCTAGGCTCTGAGCCGCGCGAGCTCCGCGAGGAAGTCCTCGGGGAGCGGCGAGCTCAGCCGTACGCTCGCGCGGGTGACGGGATGGACGAAGCCGAGCGTCGCGGCGTGCAGGAGCAGACGGGAGGACGCGAGGAGCTCGTAGTCCCCGCCGGAGAAGTCCCGGACATAGACGCGCTCCCCGACGACCGGATGGCCCGCCTCGGAGAGGTGGATGCGGATCTGGTGCGTCCGCCCGGTCTCGAGGCGGACCTCGCAGAGCGTCGCCTTCGGGAGCGTCTCAAGCACACCCACATGCGTGAGCGCGCGCTTTCCCGTGCCGGGCCGGCGCGTCGAGCCGCGCAGTCCGTCGCCGCGGTCGTCGACCAGCATCGACTCGATGCTGCGCGAGCTCAAGCGGCCGTGCGCCACGCAGAGGTAGGTGCGCTCGATGTCGTGCGCGGCGAAGAGCTCCTTGAGTTCGCGCTCGGCGCGCCCGCTCTTGGCGAAGGCCAGCAGTCCCGAGGTCTCCTTGTCGATGCGGTGCACGACGAGGAGGGGGCGCGCGTCGGAACGGCGGCCCTCGTGGCGCCAGGCGTCGCGGACGGAGTCCATCGCCGTGCCGGTCTCCCCTTCCTCGAAGGGGACGCTGGAGATCCCGGCGGGCTTGTCGATGACGACGACGTGCGCGTCTTCGAAGACGATCTTCGCGGCCGTCGGGGGACGGGGCGCTCGCGCGTGTTCGTCGATGACGAGCGTCTGTCCGCCCCGGACGCGCGCCGCTCCGTCGAGCGCAGGCGCGCCGTCGAGGGAGACCTTGCCGCGCGCGCACAGGTCCCGCGCGCGCGACCACGGCGCCGGGGAGCCGGGGGGGCCCAGGCGCAGGCGCACCACCGCCGAGACGGTCATGCCTGTTTCCGCCGGGAGGACGAGGGATTCCCGCTTCAACGGATCAGAGCTCTAAGGTGAGCCCGTCGCGGACCGCGGCGCAGGGGATCTGCGAGCCGTGCTCCTCGAGGACCTTGCGGGCGTGCTCTTCCATCCCGGCGAGGGCGTCGTCGGGATAGGAGTGGTCGGCGCCGATGAGGAGGAGGCGGCGGATCTCGTTGTCCGCCGCGAAGACGGCGGCGTGGGAGACGCTGGAGTGCCCCTCGTCGAGGTGCTTCGCGTAGTCCTCGTCGGTCCAGCGCGCGTCGTGGACGAGGAGGTCGGCTCCGCGGCAGAGGCGGCCGATCTTCTCGTCGTAGTCCTGGAGCGCGGTGGCGTTCTCGCCGTAGAGCTCGGCGTCGGGGGAGTAGACGACGCGGCGGCCGGCCAGCTCGAGCACGTAGCCGAGGGTGGCGCCCGGATGGTTCGCGTAGAAGGGGGCCGCGCGCAGTCCGGGCCCGAGCGCGTAGCTGTCCTCGCGCACCTCGTGGATCTGGACCTTGGCCTTCACCGGGCCGGCGTCCTTCGCGCGCGCGAGCGCCTCGCGCAGATGCAGCGAGGCGTTCTTGTCGGGGTCGTGCGGCGCGAGCACGTGCACGTGCCAGCCGTCCTCGCGCAGCAGCGGCAGTTCGCCGAAGCCGCTGAGGTGGCCGGCGGAGAAGCCGGTCAGCAGAAGCCAGGCTTCGCGGAAGCGGTTCTCCTCGAGGATCCGGCGGGCGAGGGGGACGATCCCGCGGCCGGCGTCGAGCAGGAAGAGGCGGCCGAAGGCCTCCAGCGAGAGGGAGGGGACGGAGTCGTGCTCGCGGGCGCCGGCGGCGTGCAGGCGCATCATCGCCTTCGCCGCGGAGGGCAGCCCGGAGGGCTCTCCGATGAGCTCCTTGATCATCATCGGGAAGCCCTTCACGTCATAGGGCTTCTTGATGAAAAGGTCGGCGCCGTAGCTCTTGGCGCGGTCGACCTCCGCCTTGAAGGACTTCGCGGAAACGACGGCCACCTTGATGGCGCTCATCGTCGGGTCCGCCTTGATCTGCTTGAGGAGCGTCAGCCCGTCGATGCCCGGCATGAGGATGTCGAGCATGACGAGCTTGGGGTTCTGCTCCTTGACCGCGGCCATCGCGAGGCGGCTGTCGGAGACCAGATGGGTGGAGAAGCCCGCCTCGTTGAGGATCTCCGAGGAGAGGTTCCCTACGAGCGGGTCGTCATCGACGATGAGGATCTCGGCAGGCATGCTCGCGAGTATCTTATAATATCGCCGTGCTCCGATTCATAGCCGGAAGCGCCCGCGGGCGCCGCATCCTCTCCGTACCGCAGGACTCGGGCGTGCGGCCCATCTCGGCGCGCATCCGGCAGTCGCTCTTCGACATCCTCCGGCCGCGCCTGCCCTCCTCCCGCTTCCTCGACCTCTACGCGGGGACCGGCACGGTCGGCCTCGAGGCCCTCTCGCGCGGCGCCGAGCGCGTCGTCTTCGTCGAGCGCGACAAGCGCGTCGTCGAGGTCATCGAGCGCAACGTCGCGCGTTTCGGCTGGGCCGCGAAGGGACAGGTCTTCCGCGCCGATGTCGCGGCGTCCCTCTCCTGGATCCCCTTCCGCTCCGGGGTCAAGGAGTTCGACCTCGTCTTCATGGGGCCTCCCTACGTGGACCCCGAGAAGAAGGCCCTCTTCCTCGTGACCCCCACGCTGGCCAACGTGGTCGCCTGCAACCTCGTGACCCCGACCGGCTGGGTCGTGGCCCAGCATCACCAGAAAGAGGAGCCGAAGGTCCCCGCGGGCTGGGAGCAGTTCCGCCGCGAGCGCTACGGCGACTCCCGCGTCAGCCTCTTCCGCCGACTCCTCCCCGCTGCGTGAAGGACCTGAAGCTCTGGCTTCAGGAGCACCCCGCGCCCGCGCGCCAGGCGCGGCCCAAGGGGATGGAGATCAGCTACTCGCAGATCCGCGCCTACCTCGACTGCCCCTGGCTCTATAAGACCGTCTACGTCGACCGACGCCGCGCCCCGATGAGCCCGCCCTCCGCGCTGGGGGTCTCCATCCATGGAGCGCTCGAGGCGTACCACCGCGGCGGCGGGGGGGACCTCGCGCGCCTGCTCGCCTGCTGCGACGAGAACTGGTGCCACGCCGGCTTCAAGGACGCCCAGGAGCAGCTGGAGTGGCACGCGAAGGCGCGGCGCATCCTGGAGCGCTACCACGGCGACGAGCTCGAGCGCCGCTCCGAGGTCCTCGCCGTCGAGAAGGACTTCCTCGTCCCGCTGGAGCCGCACGCCCTGCGCGGGACCATCGACCGCATCGATCGGCGCCCGGACGGCACCGTCGAGGTCATCGACTACAAGACCCACCTCGACGTCGAGAGCGAGGAGGCCGCGGCGGAGAACCTCCAGCTGGGCCTCTACGGGCTGGGCGCGCGCGACTGCCTCGACCTGGTCCCCGCCTGGCTGACCCTCTACTACGTCGCGACGGGGAAGCGCACGACGGTCCCCTTCGACCCCGCGCGTGAGGAGGGCATCGTGGAGCTCGTGACCCGCGTCGCCGACCTCGCCGTGACGGGACGCGGCTTCCGCGCGGATACGACGCACTGTCCGTCCTGCGACCTGCGCAGGACGTGCCCGCACTCCGTCTCCAGGGACTAAATCCCCCAATCTTTCAGGGTCGCGGCTTCTTCGTCGGGGGAGCAGACCTTCTTGAACTTCGCCGGCTTGCCGTGCACGCGCGCCTGGCATTCGGCCCAGGTGGCGTGGCGCTCGAGACGGCCGTCGAGGAGGCTGAGGTAGGTCCCGGGGCCCTTCTTCGCGCGCTTGCGCGGGGCCCGCGGCTCGTGCGGGGCGGGCGCGGCGAGGAGGTCCACCGGATAGTCGGAGAGGGGGCCGGCGTAGAGGTCGATCTCCCTGCCCTGGGCGAAGGCGACGGCGATGCGGTCGCAGCGCTCGTTGGCGGGGTGTCCGTCGTGGCCGCGCACGTGCTCCCACTCCACGCGGCGGGCGGCACAGAGCGCGTCGAGGCTCTCCCAGAGGTCGCGGTTGAGCACGTCCCCGCCGTCGATGCGCTTCCAGCCCTTGCGCTTCCAGGAGGCGACCCACGAGGTCACGCCCTTCACGAGGTAGGTGGAATCCGTCGTGACGCGCAGCGCCCCGGGATGGGCCTCGAGGGCGCGCAGGGCCTCGACGGCGGCGAGCATCTCCATGCGGTTGTTCGTCGTCCGCGGCACCGCTCCGCCGAGCTCGAAGACCTTCCCGTCGGGGAGGAGGAGGATCGCGGCCCAGCCGCCCCGGCCGGGGTTGCCCGCGCATGCGCCGTCGGTGAAGACCCGGATCACGGGACGAGGACGGTCTTGCCGTAGGCGCCGGGCTCGAGCACGGCCTTGTGCGCGAGGGGGGCGGCGTCGAGCGGGAGCACGCGTCCGATGACCGGGGCGAGGCTGCCGTGGGTGAGGCCGTCGCCCACCGCCTCGTAGGCGGAGAAGAGCTCGACGGGCGTCGCGTTCCAGAGGCTCGTGCCGTAGATCGCCGCGTCCCGTCTCATGGCGGCGCGCGGGTCGATCTCGACCTTCCCGCGGCTGCCGACGACCACGATGCGGCCGCCCTGGGCCACCGTCTCGAGGTCCGCCGCGAGGTTGAGGTTCGCGAGCATCTCGACGATGAGCTCGGGGCCGCGGCCTTTGGTGACCTCGAGGACGCGCTCCATGTGCTTCGGGTCGCGGTGGTCCACCGGGAGGGCGCCCTGGACGCGCACGAGCTCGAGGCCGCGGTCGCTGCCCGCGGTCCCGATGACGCTCAGCCCGGTCGAGCGGGCGAGCTGGATGGCCGCCACGCCCACGCCGCCGCTGGCGCCGTGGATGAGGATGGTCTCTCCGGGGTGGGCCCGGCCGCGCTGGAAGATCGCGCGGTAGGCGGTCGCGTAGGGGATCCCGATGGCCGCGCCCTGCTCGAAGGAGACGCGCTCGGGCAGCGGGTGCACGCAGCACTTGTCGCAGAGGGCGTATTGCGCGTAGGCGCCGGTGAGCGTCCTCGAGGTGTAGACGCGCTGGCCGGTCTTGAGTCCCTCGACGCCGGCGCCGAGCGCCTCGACGAAGCCCGCGGCGTCGGTCCCGGGGGTGTAGGGGAGCTTGGGCGTATGCGCGTAGGTCCCGGCGCGGATGTAGGCCTCGACGGGATTCACGCCGGCGGCGAAGATCTTCACGAGGATCTGTCCCCGGCCGACCTTGGGGACAGGGACGTCCTCCACGCGGAGGACCTCGGGTTCTCCGAACGAGCGGACGACGATGGCCTTCATGCCGGGACCTCCTCCGAGACGACGCGGTTCTTCCCGCCGTGCTTGGCACGATAGAGGTTCGCGTCCGCGCGGCCGATGAGCCCCGTCGCGTCGTCCTCCGCGCGCAGCGTGGCGACGCCGATGCTCACCGTCATGTGGACGGGAGGCGTGCGCGGGTCCATCTTCGCCTCTTTCGCGTCGATGACCGCGCGGTGGGCGACCGCGCGGCGGACGCGTTCGGCGACGCGGGAGGCGGTGGCCGGGTCGGCGCCCGGCATGACGAGGGCGAACTCCTCTCCGCCGTAGCGGCCCAGGACGTCCTCGCGGCGGATGCTCACGCTCGCCGTCTCGACGAGCTCGACGAGCACGCGGTCGCCGAAGAGGTGGCCGTGGGTGTCGTTGAGCTTCTTGAAGTCGTCGATGTCCATCATGAGCAGCGAGAGGGGGCGGCCGCCGCGCCGGGCGCGCTCGATCTCGTGGGTGAGGGTCTCGCGCAGGTAGCCGTGCGAGTAGGCGCCCGTGAGCCCGTCGGTGATCGACTTGAGGTGGAAGAGGTCGATGCGCTCGCGCAGCTCGCGGTTGCGGGCCCGCTGGCGCTCGCTGCGCGCACCGAGCACGTAGCCGAAGACGACGAAGGCCGCGACCGTCGCGACCTCCATGTAGACGTAGAAGACGAAGTTGTAGCTCAGCTCGCTGCGCACCCAGACCGCCTTGAGCACGGGGTCCGCGAGGACGAAGCGCAGGATGAAGGCCCCGAGGGGGCAGAGCAGCCCGAGCCCGAGACCCAGCAGCGGGTAGAGGACGGTGTGGGGGAGAGCGCTCAGGAAGCCGGCCGCCTCGGCGGCGCCGGGTTGTCTGCGCTCGCGGCTCGGCTGCGTCATCCCCGATGGGCCGTCGTGTGGTGGTGGTGGTGCGTCCCGGAGCGCATGTTCGCCTTGACGACCTTGGCCAGGCGCTTGACGCCTTCCTCGATCTTTTCGGGCGTCGGATAGGAGAAGTTCAGGCGCATCGTGTTGTGCCCGCTGCCGTCGCTGTGGAAGGCGGAGCCGACGACGAAGGCGACGTTCTCCTTGACCGCCTCGTAGAAGAGCTCGTCGGTGTTCATGTAGTCGGGCAGCTTCACGAAAAGGAAGAGGCCGCCCTCGGGCTTCGTCCAGGTCACGCCCTCGGGCATGTGGCGCTTGAGGGACTCGAGCATCGCGTCCTTCTTGACCTTGTAGATCGCGCGCGTCTTGTCGATGTGCTCGCGGTAGATGCCGAGCTTGAGGAACTCCGCGGCGATGAGCTGGTTGAGGGGAGAGGTGCAGAGGTCCACCGACTGCTTGAGGATGCTCATGCGCTTGATGATGGCCTCGTGGGCGAGGATGCAGCCCAGGCGCAGGCCGGGGGCGAGGGTCTTGGAGAAGGTGAGCAGAGAGATGACGTTGCCGTGCTTGCCCAGCTTGTAGAGCATGTGCGGGGCTTTGCCCTCGAAGCGGATGTGGCGGTAGGGGGAGTCCTCGATGATGAGGACCGAGTACTCCTCGGCGAGCTTCACCAGCGTCTTGCGCCGCTCCTCGGGCATGGTCACGCCGTTGGGGTTCTGGAAGTCGGGCACGACGTAGACGAACTTGTAGTGCTCCTCCTCGTTGCGCAGGTGGCGCAGCTTCTGCTCGAGGTCGTCCATGCGCATGCCGTCGTCGTCGCCCATGACGCCGATGGTGCGGCAGCCGTAGGCGTTGAAGGCCTGCAGGGCGCCGACGTAGCTCGGCAGCTCGACGAGGATGGGGTCGGAGGCGTCGATGAAGGTCTTGCCGACGAGATCGAGGGACTGCTGGGAGGCCGAGACGACGAGGAGGTTCTCGTTCTTGACGATGAGGCCCTCCTCCTCGCGCAGCATGCGCACGACCTGCTCCTTGAACTCCGGAAGCCCCTCGGTCGGGCCGTACTGGAGGGCGACGTGGGGCTGCTTGGAGATGACCTCCCGCGAGATGTCCGCGAGGATCTGGGAGGGGAAGGTCTGGGGGTCGGGGAGGCCGCCGGCGAAGGAGATGATCTCGGGCTTGTTGGTGAGCTTGAGGAGCTCGCGGATGACGGAGCTCTTGGTGCGGCGGTTGACGGCGGCGAGATTCTTGACGAGATCGATCATGATAGCCTCGGGATCATAGTGGAGCGCTATAGACCTGCGTGCGCGTATTCTAACAATTAGAGGGTGAAAGGCAAGTTGACGAAGGACGGATGAGAGGCTGAACCCCCACCCGAGAAGGAGCGGCGGAAACGCTAGAAGAGGAACATGGCCCGCACGTTCCCACCATCGCCACTCTGTCGCCGCCGCGCTCAGCCCGAGCCGACTGGTAGTCGGCTCCGGGGGCGCGGTCCCCTCGCTCCGGAGCGGAAGAGTCCTTCCGACGTGGCCGGAGCTCGGCGGCTCTTCAAGGGGGGACTCCGTCCCCCCGTTTCGTCGACGCTAGCTCCCCACGCTGCGCTCGGTCGCGTCGCTGAACCCCCCTGGGGGGAAAGTCGGGGTATTCGGGCGAGCGTGGGTCAGAAAAGAAACATCGCCCGGATGTTTCCTCCATCCCATACATGCCTCCCTGCGTCGTCGAGGTCCCAGTGGCCGTAGAGACCGAGGCGGCCGGAGCCGCCGCCGTAGACGAAGTCGACGCCGGTGCCGAGTTTGGCCTCGGCCGGGGTCTCGGCGACGCTCGAGGCGGGCGCGGACGGGTAGGCGCGCCGCTGTTCGCCCTCCCCGAGGAAGAGGGCGAGCTCGCTCACCGCCCAGGGACGCAGCTCGCGACGCCAGCGTCCGTAGGGCTGGAGCTCCCAGCGGCGATAGCGGATGTCGGCGGCGGAGTCGGGCCCGTGGCCCGCGTTCGCGCTGCGCGTGAGCAGGCGCGCGCCGGCCTCGACGCGGTCCCGGGCGCCCAGGAGCCGCTCGCCGGCGAGGGTCCAGGTGTGCAGCGTGCGGCGGAAGTCCAGGGTCTTCCTCGACGGATCGGGGTCGTAATAGTCCTGCTCCCGCTTGTACTCGAAGGCGTAGTCCGCGGCGAAGCCCCAGTCTCCCGCCGGCGCTGAGGCCGGACGGTCCCAGCTCAGCGCGAGCCGCGTGCGGCGGTAGCCGTAGAGCCGCCCGTCCGCGGGGACGGAGCGCTCGAGCGGCTCGTCGAGCTCCGCGGAGGCGAGGACGCGGTCTCCGCCCTCGGTCCAGGCCGCGCGGAGGTCCCAGGTCACGGGCTTGCGATGGTAGCTCTGCGAGGTGCGCCCGCGCTGGTTGAAGCTGAAGTCCACGGCGTCCATCGCTCCCCGGAGCATCCAGGGGCCGCGCGCCCAGCGCAGGAAGAGGCCGATGTCCGCGTCCTCCTTCGAGAACTCCGGCTCCCCGAAGAGACCGCCGGTGAGCTCCCGCCAGGGCCCGGCCTCGAGCTGGAGCCAATGATGGAGCTCGACGAGGTCCTTGTCCCCGCGCTGGACGAGGTCGTAGCGGAACGCGAGTCCGTCGTTGAGTCGGCGGGTCAGCTTGAGGTCCTGCTCGAGGAGGAGGTCGGAGCGGTCGAGGCTCGCGCCGTTGACGCGGTAGCCGCTGCTCGAGGCCTGCCACGCCCAGCGCCAGTCGAGGGGAGGGGAGAAGCCGAGCAGGTCGAGGAAGTACTCGCTGTCGAAGAGGCCCTCGGTGTCGAGGGCGTCCATCTCGCGCGCGGTGAAGACCGCCGAGGCCGGCGAGGCGAGGAGGAGTCCGAGCGCGAGCGCGGCGAACAACGGCCTCAGGTCAGAACCTCCCGTCGGGTCCGGCGCGCCAGAGCAGGCGCCACTCCCCGTCGGCGCCGCGCTCGAAGGCGGCGAGGCCCGCGGTGGGGTAGGCCATGGGCTCGCCCGCCAGACGTGAGGCCGCCTCTCCGATCTGCGGCATGTGCCCGACGAGCAGGAGCTCGCGGGACGGCCACTTCTCGGCGAGGACGAGCTCCAGGAGCTCGGCGCCGGAGAGGAGGTTGTCGAGGGGCTTGTAGACGCGCAGGGGGGCCCCGAAAGCGGCGGCGACCTGCTCGGCGGTCTGCCGAGCGCGCACCAGCGGGCTGCAGAGCGCGAGGCCGGGGGCCGCGGCGCGCGCCTTGAGCTGTTCGGCCGCCTTCTGCGCCTCCACGATCCCGCGTTCGGAGAGAGGGCGTTCGACGTCCGAGTGGACGCCGGCCTCGTGGGCGGTGGGCGAATGTCCGTGGCGCATCAGGTAGAGCTTCATGGGGAGGCCGATTATAGCAGAGGAATGCTCCGCGACCTAGAGCCAATAGCGGAGGAGGTAGAAGAAGCGCTCGAGCACCCGCTCGGAGTAGGGGCGCAGGGCCCAGCGCTCGCGGGTGATCTCGCGGGAGCGCTCCATGTCCGCGAGCACCGAGGCTTCCAGGCGCGAGGAGAACTCGCGGTCGACGGCGTGGATGTTCGCCTCGAGGTTGTGGAGCCAGGAGCGGTGGTCCATGTTGTAGGAGCCGACGGTGCTCCAGATCCCGTCCACCGTCGCGATCTTCGCGTGCATCATCGGGCCGGGCCAGGCGAAGATGCGCAGGCCGTTCCCGAGGTGCGGGCCGAAGAGCATGCGGCTCGCGTAGGTCGCGGCCGGGACGTCGGAGAGCGAGGGGACGAGGAGGCGGACGTCGACGCCCCGCTTGCGCGCGCGGTAGAGCGCTTTGCGGATGCCGCGGTCGGGGATGAAGTAGGCGTTCGCGATGCAGATGCGCGTGCGCGCGCGGCCGATGGCGTGCAGGTAGGCGCGGCGTATGCGGTGGCGGTGGAGGAGCTCGTCGTTGGCGACGACGCGCACCAGCGAGGTCCCGGGGGCGTGGCGCAGGTCGGAGACCGAGTGGAACCAGCGGCCCGTCTCGCGGTACCAGGTCCCGCGGAAGAGGCGCTCGAGCTCGTAGGCGGCGGGCCCCTCGAGGCGGACGTGGGCGTCGCGCCAGCCCGCGCCGCCCTCGGAGGCGTCGGCGTGGTCGTCGGTGATGTTGAGCCCGCCGGTGAACGCGACGCTCCCGTCCACGACGAGGATCTTGCGGTGGTCGCGGCGGCCCCAGCCCCAGCGGCGGTGCCAGGGGCCGAGCGGACGGAACTCGAGGAGCTGGATCCCGCGGTTGCGCAGGGCCTGGAGCCAGGAGGGCTCCGCGTCGATGGAGCCCGCCGCGTCGTAGATGACGCGCACCGCGACGCCCGCGCTGGCGCGCGCGGCGAGGGCGTCGCCGAACTGCCGGCCGGTGCGGTCGGAACGCAGGATGTAGGTCTCGAGGTGGATGCTGTGGCGCGCCGCGGCGATGGCCTCGAGCATCGCCGGGTAGGCCTCCCGTCCGTCCATGAGCAGGGTGAGGCGGTTGCCCGCGGTGAACTCGGCGGGGGCCTCGCAGTAGCCGTCGGCGTCCCGGCGCTGGCGGTGGAAGAGCTCCTTGAGCTTCTTGAAGGCCGAGGCGGAGAGCCTCCCGTGGCGCTGCATGCACCGAGTCTAACAAACTCGCCGGGAATCCCAAAGGGGGGATTCCCGGCGAGAATTGATACAATGCGCGGCCATGCCGTCCACGGAAGGCCGCTACGAACGCCTCCTCCAGCTGCTCGAACTCGAGCGGGAGGCGGAGCGCGAGGAGACCCGGCGCGAGCTCGAGCGCCTGGGCGAGGACGCCCGCGAGGCGCTCGGGCGCAGCGTCGCGCGCCTGACGCTCGAGTCCGTCGACGAGACGGAGGCCGGCTACCGGACGCTCCTGCTCGTGCGCCCGCCCCGCAAGGGAGAGGAGCTCTCGCCCTTCCACGCCATGGACCAGGGCGACAGCGTGCGCGTCGTGCTCCCCTCCGGCGCCGACCCGGGCTGGATCTACGGGACCCTCGAGCGCGTCGAGGAGGACCGCGCGCGCGTCGCCGTCGACGGTGCGCTGCCCGCGCGCTTCCCGACCGGACGCTATGCCCTCGACCTCATGGGCTCCGACGCGACCTGGCGGCGCATGCGCCGCGCGGTCTCCGAGATCTCGAGCGCCCACGGCCTCTGGGCCGCGCGCCTGCGCGACATCCTCCGCGGTTCGGCCGTCCCCGAGCCCGGCGTCGAGCGCCCCGTCGAGTTCCTCGACCGCACCCTCAACGAGTGGCAGCGCCGCGCCGTCGTCTCCGCCCTCAAGGCCGGGGATGTCGCGCTCATCCACGGCCCGCCCGGCACGGGGAAGACCACGACCCTCGTCGAGGTCATCCGCCAGGCGGCTCGCCGCGGCGACCGCGTGCTCGCGACCGCGCCCTCGAACGTCGCCGTCGACAACATGCTCGAGCGACTCCTCCCGGACCTCGACGCCGGCCTGCGCGTCGTGCGCCTGGGCCATCCCGCGAAGACCCTCGAGTCCCTGCGGCGCGCGAACCTGCGGGTCATCGCCGCCGCCGACCCGCAGCACCATCAGGCCGAGACCCTGCTCGGAGAGCGCGAACGCCTGCTCAAGCGCCTCGCGCGTCAGGGCCGGCGCGGCGTGCCGCCCGAGGAGCGCGGCCGCGCCCTCTTCGAGGTGCGGCGGCTCGAGCGCGAGGCCCGCGAGCTGGAGCTCGCCATCGCCCGGCGTCTCGTGCTCTCCGCGCAGGTCGTGCTCTGCACGCACGGGGGGATCTCGCGGCGCTGGCTCCCCGGGGACTTCGACCTCATCGCCCTGGACGAGGCCTCGCAGGCCACCGAGCCCCTCTCCTGGATCCCGCTGCTGCGCGGCCGCAAGGCCGTCTTCGCCGGCGATTCCATGCAGCTGCCGCCGACCCTGCGCTCGCGCGAGGCGGCGCCGGAGCTCGGACGCACCCTCTTCGACCGGCTCAAGGACCTCCTGCCCGACACGATGCAGACGCTCCTTCGCGAGCAGTACCGCATGAACGAGCGGCTCATGGAGTTCCCGTCCCGCGAGTTCTACGGCGGGGCGCTCATCGCCCATCCGTCCGTGAGCGGGCACCTCGCCTCGGACCTTCCGCGCGTGAAGGAGTCCGAACTCACGGGACAACCGCTCGTCTTCATCGACACCGCCGGGACGGGCTGGGAGGAGGGCTTCGACGAACTCCTCCAGAGCCGCGAGAACGAGGGCGAGGCGGGCCTCGCCGCGCGCATCGTGGCCGAGCTCCAGGAGGCCGGCCTGCGCGCGCGCGACATCGGCCTCCTCTCGCCCTACGTCGCGCAGGTGCGGCGCCTGCGCGCGCTCGTGAAGCCCCCCGTCGAGGTCGGCACGGTGGACGGCTTCCAGGGCCGCGAGAAGGAGGCGGTCGTCGTCTCCCTGGTGCGCTCCAACGAGAAGGGGGAGGTCGGCTTCCTCTCCGACACCCGGCGCATGAACGTGGCCATCACGCGCGCGCGGCGCCTGCTCGTCCTCATCGGCGACAGCGCGACCCTCTCCCGCCATCCCTTCTACCGCCGCTTCCTCGCCCACATCGAAGCCCGCGGCGCCCACAAAAGCGCGTACGAATGGGCGGCGTAGCCCTTCCTTAACCTGCCTGAAGGAGCGGGTTCACCCCACGACGCTTGTTTGCTATACTGCGGCCGGAGCGTTCGGGTCGCGTAGCCTGGAGGGAGCTCTCTCGGACCCCGCCGTTCAGGGGCCTCGATGAACTCCGTGGCTTTTCCGCACCGTACGTCCGCGCGCAAAGACGCTCTCAATCCCTGCTCCGGAGCCTCCCCGGCCGCGGAGCAGAGATCGAGAAAGGGTCCGCGCCCTCCGCTCCCGCCGTCCTAACGGCGAAGCATCGAGCAGCCCCCGGTCCTTCAGCGGCCGCGTGGAGCGCTCGCAGAACGGAGGACACATGAAACGGAAGAACGTCATCATCATGGGCGCAGCCGGCCGCGACTTCCATGACTTCAACGTGTACTGGAAGCACCAGCCCCAGTACAACGTCGTCGCCTTCACCGCCGCGCAGATCCCGGACATCGCCGGCCGCCGGTACCCGCGCGAGCTCGCCGGGAAGAACTATCCCAAGGGCATCCCGATCGAGGCCGAGAGCGAGCTGCTCGCGCTCATCAAGCGGCACAAGGTCGAAGAGGTGACGCTGGCCTACTCCGACCTCAACGCCCTCACCGTCATGCACAAGGCCGCCATCGTCAACGCCGCCGGGCCGGACTTCCGGCTCCTGGGCTGGCAGCAGACGATGATCCCCTCGAAGAAGCCCGTCATCGCCATCTGCGCGGTCCGCACGGGCTGCGGCAAGAGCCAGACGACCCGCAAGGTCTGCGAGTACCTCAAGGCGATGGGCAAGCGCGTGGCCGTCATCCGCCACCCGATGCCCTACGGCGACCTGCGCAAGCAGGTCTGCATGCGCTTCGCGACCCTCGAGGACATGGACCGCAACCACTGCACCATCGAGGAGCGCGAGGAGTTCGAGCCGCACGTCGAGGCCGGCAACGTGGTCTACGCCGGCGTGGACTACGAGAAGATCCTGCGCAGCGCGGAGAAGGAGGCCGACGTCATCCTCTGGGACGGCGGGAACAACGACATCTCCTTCTACAAGCCCGACCTCCTCATCACGGTGGTCGACCCGCTGCGCCCCGGCCACGAGCTCTCCTACTACCCGGGAGAGACGAACCTGCGCATGGCCGACGCCATCGTCATCAACAAGGTGGACAGCGCGAAGGCCTCCGACGTCGCCATCGTCGAGGCGAACTGTCACGCCGCGAACCCGAAGGCGCTCATCATCAAAGCCGAGTCCCCGGTCACCGTGACCGACCCGGCCATGGTGCGCGGCAAGCGCGTGCTCGTCGTCGAGGACGGCCCGACGCTGACCCACGGCGAGATGACCTTCGGCGCCGGCCACGTGGCCGCGCGCGCTGCGAAGGCCCGCACGATCGTGGATCCGCGGCCCTACGCCGTGGGCTCCATCAAGAAGACCTTCGCCACCTACCGGCACGTCAAGGACATCCTGCCGGCGATGGGGTACGGCGACAAGCAGATGTCGGAGCTGCGCCAGACCATCAACGCGGTGCCCAGCGACGTGGTCATCATCGGCACGCCGATCGACCTCTCGCGGATGATGTCGTTCAACAAGCCCTCGGTCCGCGTGACCTACGAGCTGCGCGAGCGCACCTCCGGCCTCAAGGCCCTCATCGCGAAGGCCGTCTCGAAGTAAGCAGGGAAAAGCTTCGCTTTTCCCTGGGAGTTCCGGACTCGTGATGCACGAGCAAAGTCAGGGGAACAGGGTGCAGTTGCCCTGTTCCCCTGATATGCTAATATCGCGTTATTAACGTTTTAGGAGGCCCCTCATGACCACCGCCGCCGCCGTGAGCAGCACCCAGGAGCTCATCGACACCGCCGAGAAGTACGGCGCCCACAACTACCACCCGCTTCCCATCGTCATCTCCCAGGCCAAGGGCGTCTGGGTCAAGGACCCCGAAGGGCGCAAGTACATGGACATGCTCAGCGCCTACTCGGCGCTCAACCACGGGCACCTCCACCCGAAGGTCGTGAAGGCCCTCGTCGAGCAGGCCAAGAAGGTCACGCTGACCTCCCGGGCCTTCCACAACGAGCAGATCGGCCCCTGGCTCAAGGAGCTCTGCGAGCTCACCGGCTTCGACATGGCGCTGCCGATGAACACCGGCGCCGAGGCCGTCGAGACCGCGGTCAAGACCGCCCGCAAGTGGGGCTGCCTCCGCAAAGGCCTGCCCCAGGACAAGGGCGAGATCATCGCCTGCGCCAACAACTTCCACGGCCGGACCGTCACCCTGGTCAGCTTCTCGACGGAGGAGCAGTATCGGCGCGACTTCGGGCCCTATACCCCGGGCTTCAAGATCGTCCCCTTCGGCGACGCCGACGCCCTCAAGCGCGCCATCACCCCGAACACCGTGGCCTTCCTCGTCGAGCCCATCCAGGCCGAGGCCGGCATCCTCATCCCGACGCCGGGCTATCTGCAGCAGGTCCGCGAGCTCTGCACGAAGAACAACGTCCTCATGATCCTCGACGAGATCCAGACCGGGCTCGGCCGCACCGGCAAGATGTTCGCCTACGAGCACGACGGCATCCGCCCCGACATGGTGATCATGGGCAAGGCGCTCGGCGGCGGCGTCATGCCGATCTCGGCCGTGGCGGCCTCGAAGGAGGTCCTCGGGGTCTTCAAGCCGGGCGACCACGGCAGCACCTTCGGCGGCAACCCGCTCGCCTGCGCGGTCTCCCGCGTCGCGATGCGGGTCCTCGTCGAGGACAAGCTCGTCGAGCGCTCCCACGAGCTGGGGGAGTACCTCATCGACAGCCTCTGCGAGATCAAGAGCCCGCACGTCAAGGAGATCCGGGGACGCGGTCTCCTCATCGGCATCGAGCTCAAGCCCGAGGCGGGCGGCGCGAGGACCTTCTGCGAGAAGCTCATGTCCGAGGGGATGCTGTGCAAGGAGACGCACGAGCACGTCATCCGGCTGGCCCCGCCGCTGACCATCGAGAAGAAGGAGCTCGACTGGGCCTGCACGCGCATCAAGAAGGTGCTCGCCTAGGGGCGGGCCCGGCGCGCGATGGAGCACGACCTCTACGTCGTCGCGATAGGGGGCAACGCCCTCCTCAGCCCCAAGGAGAAGGGCACGGCCGAGGAGCAGCAGCGCAACGCCGAGGAGACCTGCGAGAAGCTCTCCTGCCTCTTCGGCCCCGAGTACCACCTCGTCATCACCCACGGCAACGGCCCGCAGGTGGGGAACATCTTCCGGCAGAACGAGATCGCCGGGGGGGAGATCCCCCCGATGACACTCGACGCCTGCGTGGCGATGTCGGAAGGCAGCATGGGCCACTACCTCCAGCTCGGCATGCTCAACGCCCTGCGCCGGCGCGGCATCCGCCGCTACGTCGTGACGACCATCACGCAGGTCCTCGTGGACCCGCAGGACCCCGCCTTCCAGAATCCGACGAAGCCCGTCGGGCGCTTCTACACGGAGGCGGAGGCGAAGGGGTTGATGAAGGAGAAGGGCTGGTCCATGATGGAGGACGCCAAGCGCGGCTGGCGGCGCGTGGTCCCTTCGCCGCAGCCGCTCAAAGTCATCCAGCGGCACATGATCCGCACCCAGGTGCTCTTCGGGGACATCGTCATCGCCGTCGGCGGCGGCGGGGTCCCGACCGTCGAGCTGCCGGGCAAGCAGTACAAGGGCGTCGAGGCCGTCATCGACAAGGACCTGGCCAGCGCCGTGCTCGCCAGCTCCATCAAGGCCGACGCCCTCATCATCCTCACGGCGGTCCCCTGCGTCCGCCTCCGCTTCGGGACGCCGCAGCAGCAGGACCTGGGCAGGATCACCGCCCGGGAGGCCCGACAGTTCCTCGCCGAAGGCCATTTCGCCGTGGGCAGCATGCGCCCGAAGGTCGAGGCGGCGCTGCTCTACCTCGCGAACGGGGGACGGCGGGTCCACATCACGGACATCGAGAGCCTCCCGCTCGCCCTCGAGGGCAAGGCCGGGACCCTCATCCAGACCCACTACGACGACCCTCCCGCCGGGTGACGGAGCGGCCATCGACACCGTGAACGCGTCGCAGGCGGCGGCAGCCCGGGAGAAGCAGTCGGTCGCGATCTCCTCGGTGGCCGCCGCCGTCGTCCTCACCGGCACGAAGCTGGGCATCGGCCTCTGGACGAACAGCCTCGGCATCCTCTCCGAGGCCGCCCACTCGGGTCTCGACCTCGTCGCGGCGGCCGTGACCTGCTGGGCCGTCCATGCCTCCGCCAAACCGGCCGACGACACCCACACCTACGGACACGGGAAGATCGAGAACATCTCCGCGCTCTTCGAGACCCTCCTCCTCGTCGTGACCTGCGCCTGGATCCTCTGGGAATCCGTCGAGCGGCTCTTCTTCGTCGACAAGGAGGTCGCGGTCAACGTCTGGTCCTTCGCCGTCATCTTCCTGTCCATCGGCATCGACTGGTCCCGTTCGCGGGCGCTCAAGCGGGTGGCCGACAAGTACGACAGCCAGGCCCTCGAGGCCGACGCCCTCCACTTCTCCACCGACATCTGGTCCTCCTGCGTCGTCCTCCTCGGACTCTTCGGCGTCCTGATCGCCCACCGGACCGGCGCGTCCTGGCTGGTGAAGGCCGACGCGGTCGCCGCGCTCGGGGTCGCCCTCATCGTCCTCAAGGTCTGCTGGGCCCTCGGCAAGAAGTCCGTCGACGACCTGCTCGACACGGCTCCCGCGGGGATGCAGGAGAAGGTCCTCGCGGCCGCCCGCGTCCCCGGAGTCCTCGAGGTCCGCAAGGCCCGGGTGCGCAAGGCCGGCGCGGAGGTCTTCGCCGACGTGACCCTCGCCGTCCCTCAGGGGACCTTGTTCGAGGCCGCCCACGCGACGGCCGACCGGGCCGAGGCCGCCGTCCGCGCCGTCCTGCCCAACGCCGACGTCGTCGTCCACGTCGAGCCCGACGGGGTGGTGCCCGGCGAGCTCACCGCGGCCGCCCGCATCCTCGCGGCACGCCGGGGTCTCGGGGCCCACGCCGTGCGCGTCTACGAGGAGGAGGGGAAGCGCTCCGTCGAGCTCCACCTCGAGGTCGCCGAAGACCTGAGCGTCTCCGAGGCCCACGCCGAGGCGGACGCCTTCGAAGAGGACCTGCGCTCCTCCTTCCCGGCCCTCGAGAACGTCGTCACCCACCTCGAGCCGGCCGGAGAGGCGGCGGCGACGAAGAAGGCCGAGACGGTCGGCGAGGCCCGCGTCCAGGACGAGCTCCTCGAGTTCTGCAAGCGGCAGCACGTCCCCGCCAACCTCCACGACCTCAAGGTCCGGCTCAGCGGCGGGGAGCTCTCCGTCTCCATGCACTGCGCCCTCGACGCCGCCACGGGCATCCGCGACGCCCACGATTTCACCGAACAGCTGGAGAAGCACCTGCGCGAGCGCGTGAGCGGGCTGGGCCGCGTGCTCATCCACGTCGAACCGAAGCACTGAGGGGACATGAACGTCAACGCCTACGCCGCGAAGGCCGCGAAGGCCGCCCTCGCGCCCTGGAGCTACGAGCCCGGGCCGCTCGGACCCGATGAGGTGGAGGTCGCGGTCACTCACTGCGGCATCTGCCACAGCGACGTCCATCTCATCGACGACGACTGGGGCATCTCGAAGTACCCGCTCGTCCCCGGCCACGAGATCGTCGGTACGGTCGTCGCGCGAGGGAAGGCGGTGCGCCACCTGAAGGAGGGCATGCGGGTGGGCATCGGCTGGCAGTGCGGCTCCTGCATGGACTGCGAGTACTGCGAGCAGGGCGACGAGAACTACTGTTCGAAGAGCCGGGCCACCTGCGTCGGCCATCACGGGGGCTTCGCCGACCGCGTCCGCGCCGACGGCCGCTTCGCCTTCGCCCTGCCCGAGAAGCTCTCCTCCGAGACCGCCGCCCCGCTGCTCTGCGGCGGCATCACGGTCTACTCCCCGCTCAAGCACTACTGCGTGGGCAAGGGCACCCGCTGCGCGGTCCTGGGCCTGGGCGGGCTCGGGCACCTGGGCGTGCAGTTCGCGGCCAAGCGGGGCGCGGAGGTGACGGTGTTCTCCACTTCTCCCGACAAGGAGAAGGAGGCGCGGTCCTTCGGCGCCGCGCACTTCGTCTGCGGGCAGAAGCCCGCGCGCGGGGCCTACGACTTCATACTCTCCGCCGTCACGGCCGACCTCGACTGGGGGTCCTTCGTCGCGGCTCTGCGGCCGGAGGGCCGCCTCTGCTTCGTGGGCGCGTCCCCCGCGCCCCTGCAGCTCCCGGTCCTGGCGCTCATCGGAGGGCGCAAGAGCATCTGCGGCAGCCCCATCGGCAGCCGGCGGGACATCGAGGACATGCTCGCCTTCGCCGCGCGCAAGGGGGTCTGCGCTCTGACCGAGACGGTCCCGATGGGGGAGGTCAACGCGGCCGTCGAGCGGGTCCGCCGCGGCAAGGCGCGCTATCGCATGGTCTTGAGGGTTTCATGACCCACTGCAAGTACTGCGGCTGCTCGGGCTGGTTCTTCGCGCTGAACCCCGCGGGACTCTGCGGGAACTGCGCGCACATCGTCGGCATGGAGATCACGCAGCGCAAGCAGCACATGCGCGACGCGCTCGACCGCGCCGACCACACGGTCAACCCGCACACCCGCCTGGCGCGCATCGAGGAGATGCTCAAGGACCTCGAGGCGCTCTCGAAGTACGAGGAGAAGGGCATCCCGACCATCGAGGGCTCGCCGAAGGACGAGCATCAGAGGCGCCGCGAGCAGCTCGACGCGCTCCTGCTCGAGACCGCTCAGCAGGAGACGGACTCCGCCCTGGCCCGCGTCGTGAGCGCCGAGGACGCCGCCGCGAAGACGAAGGTGTACAGCGACCTGCTCCTGCGCCTGGCCGACTACCGCGAGAAGGCCGAGAAGAAGGATGCCCTGCACGCCCTGGAGCGCAAGATCCGCGACGCGGTGCTCCAGATCGAGCTCGACGGACGCCTCCTCCGGGCCCGCAACGAGGAGGCGAGGGGCTCCAACGCCGAGGCGCTGGCTCTCTACCAGGAGGCGCTGACCTACCTCAAGGCGCTCGACATGGACGTCGAGCTGCGCATCAAGCACGTCGCCCGCATCAACGGGAAGGTGAAGGAGCTGAAGGCCAAACTCTCATAAGCGGCAGCAAAGACGAAGGGCCGCCCGTCATCGGCGGCCCTTCGTCTTTGCTGGACGAGCGCCTAGGAGGAGGAGCCAGGAGCGAGCAGGCGGCGGCGCTTGGAGCAGAGCACGAGCGCGCGCAGGGCGAGGCCGAGGAGAAGCGCCGGGACGAGGAAGAGGTCTCCGCTCACCGCGGAGGAGACGACGGCGGCGGCGCAGTAGAGGACGAGCGCGAGCGCGGCGTAGGGGCTGAGCCGGAGGCGAAGGGCGAGTCCGAGGCCCAGGAGGATGGCCGCGTCCACCAGGGCCCAGGGTCGGGCGAGGCCGATGAGGGCGTCGAGGCCGCCCACGCCGAGGAAAGCCATGGACAGGGTCCGGACGCCCGCCGCGGCCCCTTCCGGGGTCTTCGGCTCGTCGGTCGCCGCCTTCCAATCGATCATACGCCCATTGTAATCGGCTATGATGCGGTTCGCAAGGAGGGACCATGGTCCGACGTCTGTTCGTCGCCCTGCTGCTGCTCGCCGGCGCCTGCTCGAAAGGAGCGCCCCCGGAGGCGAAGAAGGAGGAGAAGGTCGACAACGCCGCGACCCGCTACGCCGACGGCCTGAAGACCGACGTCGACAAGGCCAAAGCAGCGGCCGCAACCTACGGCGCGGCCGGCAAAGCGCGGGAAGATGAGCTCGCCGCCGGCGAGGAGCAGTCGAAGTAAGCGCCGGGGACCCCCGCAGGGGATTCCCGATCAGAAGCGGATGTTCGCGCCGAGGCGATAGGACTCGCCGAGGTCTCCGAGCAGCTGGAAGCCGAAGTCGAGAGAGAGCCGCTGGGTCCCGACGCCGACCCCGGCGGTCAGCCCCGCCAGCGGGCCGAGCTCCGCGAGGCTCACGGTCTTGTAGCCCAGGCGGAAGGCCATCGTGTAGCGGTCCGAGACCGGCGCGGAGTACTCCGCGCCGACCTTCCCGTAGGGCGGCCCGTAGTAGGGCTGCGCGGCTTCCACGGCGAGGAGGACTCGGCGGTCCGCGGAGAAGCGCGCGTCGTAGGAGAGGCCGCCGGCGAGCTCCAGCGGGAGCTTCTCGCTCTCCTGGATGAAGCGCATCGCCGTGCCGAGGTTGCGGAAGACGAGGCTGGCATGCAGCCGCTCGTAGTCGTGGTGGCGGTAGAGGATGCCCCCGTCGAGGGCCAGGGCCGAGGCGGAGCGGCGGTAGAGCGTCTCCTTGACGTACTTCCCGGCGAAGCCGAAGGCGAGGCGTCCGTGCCAGAAGTCCTCCTCCGGGTAGAGGGGGCGCACCGCGCCCGGATGGTTCCACATGGGACCGAAGTACTCGCGGTCGCGGGTGAGCGCCTCGTCGTCGATGTCGAAGGCGCGCGCGTAGGAGAGGGAGAGCACCTCGCTGTGCGGCTGGAAAGAGCCCACCGTCCGGTTCGTGTTGTCCACCGCATTGAGGGAATCCTGGTAGAAGAAGGCCCCGGAGACCCCGAGCGTCCCGCGCAGCGCGCGCACGGGGTGCGCGTAGGCGAGGTAGTCGTGGTGGAAGAAGGTCATGGACTCGGAGTGCGAATAGGCGAGGTCCGGGCCCTGAAGCATCGCCGAGCCGGCGGGGTTCCAGTAGATCGACTCGGCGCCCTCGGCGACCGGCCCGTAGGCCTCTCCCATGCCGAGCGCCCGCGCCCCGACCCCCACGCGCAGGAACTGCGCGGAAGCTCCGCCCGTGTTGCTCGTGAAGGCGTGCAGGGGCGCCGCGCAAGCGGCCAGCAGCGCGAGCAGCAATCTTCCCACTCCGGGGACCCGGTCCATACCCCGGAGTGCGGCGCGAGAGGAGAACGTCCGCGCGCGCGCACCGCCGGGGGCCCCCCTGAGACCCCGGAGTGCGGCGCGAGAGGAGAACGCCCGCGCGCGCGTCACCGGATCACCACCAGGCGGCGGACGACCTTGCTCCCGCCCCCTTCGATGACGGCCAGATAAGTCCCGCTCGCGACGCGGAAGCCCCCGCGCGTCGTCCCGTTCCAGCTCGCGACGCCTCCCGGCGAGGCGCTGCCGCTCCAGACGAACTCCCCCAGGATCGTGAAGATCCGGACCGTGGTCTCGGAGGGAAGGTTGCTGAAGGTGATCTTCGGCGCGTCGAAGGAGCCTCCGGTGTTCTGCTCCCAGGGCAGCGGGAAGATCTGCACCGAGCTCAGCGCGCCCGCCGCCTGCGTGACGAAGGGGGCGAAGCGCGAAAAGTGGCTGGTCTCCGCCGCGGCCGTGCGCGCCTCGAGGTCGACTTTCGTCGGGAGCATCGTCCACTGCCCGCTCTCAGGCACCCAGCGCGCGATGACGATGCTCCGCGGGTCGCTCCCCGACGGGAGGGCGGAGGGGTCGAAGGTCATCGTGACCGTCACGGGCTTGGAGGGCTGCAGGCCCTCGGCGGAGAGCTCGATGCCGTCGCTGCCGATGGAGCGCAGGACGGCCTGGTTGCAGTTCGCCGCGGGCAGGGCGGTGACGGGCGTCGAGTTCACGGTGATCTTCGTCCCGCTCGGGAACGCCCCGGAGGGGACGTCGATCTGGACCGTCGAGATCTGCGGGGTCGGAGGGGTCACGACCAGATGGGTGTCTCCGCCGCCGACCGGGACGGTGGACTCGTAGGCCAGGAAGGTGTGCACCCGTCCCAGCGAGGTCGTGTTCGCGCTCCCGTCCCAGTTGAGCGCGTCGAGCCGCACGAAATAGTCGGTGTCGGGGGTCAGCCCCACGACCGAGAGGGAAGCGACCAGCGGGCTCCGGGTCGAGGACGAGTAGACCGTCGAGCCGAAATCGGAGTTCGGCGAGACCTTGAGGACGTAGCCCTCGCAGGTCGCCGAAGGCGGCGCGGCGGGGAGCGCGGTCCACAGCACCGTGACGCTGCTGGGGCTCACGCCGGCGAGCCGTACCGACGCGGGTGCGGCGGAGAGGGTCGGCAGAGTCCCGAGGGCGACGAGGTCTCCTTCGACGAGCGCGCTGTTGCGGCTGTGGACGCGGAAATAATAGGTGGTGTTCGCCGAGAGGCCGGTGAAGACATAGGGGGAGGAAGCGACCCAGCCCGAGTTCCCGAGCCCCGCCCCGAAGCCCGCGTTCGTCGCCCGCTCCGCGTAGTACTGCGTCCCCGAGGGGTTCCCGGCGGCGTCCCAGGAGACGGAGACCGAGGCGCTGCTCGCGGGTCCGGGGGCGTAGGCGGAAGGGAGCTGGGAGAGGGTCGCGGCGGTCGGAAGGGACGTCGGCGCCGTCTCCACGAGCAGCGAACTGCGCGCGCGAACGCGCAGATAATAGAGGGTGTTGGGCTGGAGCGCGGTGAAGGTCGCGCTCGTCTGGGTGGTCCATTCCGAGGAGTCCAGCCCGTTGATGAAGCCGGCGTCGATCGAGCGCTCGACGAAGTATTCGGTGCCGGCGGGGTTCCCGTTCGCCGACCAGTTCGCCGTCAGCGAGCTGACGGCGACGCTCGTCACGGCCGCGGAGGCCGGAGCCCTGGCGAGCGTGACCGTCGAGTAGACCGCGCTGTAGTAGACGTCGGCCGCGGTCGTGATCTTCACCTTGAAGTAGTAGGGGGTGTTCGAGGTCAGGGCGCCGTAGGCGACGGTCTCCTGGCCGGCGCTGCCCGCCCCGGAGGAGACGGTCGTCGCGAAGGACGGGTCCGTGGAAAGGACCATGAGGGGCGCTTCGTCGAGACTGCCGAGGGTCCAGGAGAGCGTGAGCGAGTTGCTCCCGACCGCCGTGAAGCCGATCCCGCCGGGGGGCGGCGTGTAGGGCGGGAGGGTCGTCACGGAGGGGAGCGCCGTGTAGGCCGTCTCCACCGCGGCGCCGTTTCGGGCTTTGACGCGGACGAAATACCCGGTGGCGGCCGCGAGGCCGGTGAACGGGAAGCTCGTCGCGGAGACCCACCCGGAGGCCGCGACCCCGGTCGTGAAGCCCGCGTCGAGCGCGCGTTCCGCGTAATACTGCGTCGCGGCGGGGTTCCCGTTGGCTCCCCAGTTCGCCGTGAAGGCGTAGGCGCCGACGCCCGAGGGGGACGCAGGAGAGGGTGCGAAGGCCAGGGTCCGGGCCGAAGGCAGCGCGGTCGCCGGCCCGGCCACGCTGACGGAGTTGCGCGAGCGGACCCGGAGGTAGTAGAGCGTGTCCGGAGACAGCGAGGAGAAATCCGCGGTCAAGGCGGCGACCCAGCCGGAATCGGCGACGACGCTCGTGAAGCCGGCGTCGAGGGAGGCCTCGGCCAGATAGGAGGTTCCGCCCGGGTTCCCGTTGGCGAGCCAGTTGGCGGTGACGGCGCTGGGAGAGGCGACGACGCTCGCGGCGGAGAGCGGCGAGAAGGTGAGCGTGACCACGGTGTTCATCGGGACCACGATGGACTCCGTCCCCGCGCCGTTGCGGGCGCGGACGCGGAAGTAATGCGGCGTGTTCGCCGCGAGGCCGCCGAAGGTGAAGGAGGAGGCCGCCACCCAGCCGGAGTTCCCGAGGCCCGTCGTGAAGCCGGCGTTCGTCGCCCGCTCGGCGTAGTAGCGCGTCCACTCCGGGTTCCCGTTGGTCTGCCAGTTCACGGTGATGGAGTCCGAGGCCACCCCGGTGGCCGCGTCGGCGACGGGCT
The DNA here is from genome assembly GCA_041660925.1 of Elusimicrobiota bacterium. Taxonomy (NCBI): domain Bacteria; kingdom Pseudomonadati; phylum Elusimicrobiota; species Elusimicrobiota bacterium. Next base: position 416,048 of record JBAZVI010000002.1, on the reverse strand, counting down.
CGTTGACGCGGGTCTGGGTCGTCGGGAGGACGGTCCAGGAGGTCGGCGTCCCCGCGAAGTTCCGCGCGCGGGCGCGGAAGTAATAGGTCGTGTCCGGGGAGAGGGTCCCGAAGGAGCAGGTGTACGCCGAGGTCCAGCCCGAGTTCCCGAGTCCCGTCGTGAACGCGGGGTCGGTCGCGCGCTCCGCGTAGAACAGGGTCGAGAGGGGGTTCCCGTTCGCGGTCCAGTTGGCGGCGACGACGCTGGAGGTGACTCCCGAGGGGGCGGCGGAGAGCGGGACCTGGGCCTGCGTCATCGTGCTGTAGGTCGCGCTGTAATAGTAGTCGGCGGCGGTGGAGACCTTCACCTTGAAGAAGTAGGTCGTGTTGGGGGCCAGCGACGCGTACGAGACGCTCTGCTGCCCGACTCCGCCGGTCCCCGATGAGACGGTGGGGAAGAACGAGGAGTTCACCGAGAGGGCCATGAGCGGACTCTCGTTGAGGCTTTCGAGGACCCAGGATGCCGTCAGAGAGGTCGGTCCGATGCCCGAGAAGGCGATGGAGGTCGGGGCGGGAGACTCGGGCGGCATGGTCGTCGCGGATGGCAGGGAGACGACGGCCGACTCGGCCGCGGCGGCGTTCCGGGCGCGGACGCGGAAGTAATAGAGAGTGTTGGGGGTCAGCCCCGAGAACGACCAGAGGAGCGCCGTGGTCCAGCCGGAATCCGCCAGGCCGGTCGTGAAGCCGGGGTTGGTCGCGCGCTCGGCCAGGTATTCGGTGCCGCCGGGGTTCGCGTTCGCGGTCCAGGCGACGACGACGCTCATGGAGGCCACGCTCACGGGCGACGCGGAGCCCGGGACGTCCGGCAGCGTCGTCACACCGGGCAGCGCGGTCGTCGCGGTGGAGGCCTTCGACGCGTTGCGTGCGCGCACGCGGAAATAGCGTGCGCTGTTGGGCGTGAACCCGCTGAACGCGTAGCCGAGGGCGGAGGTCCAGCCCGAGCCCGTGACTCCCGAGGTGAAGCCGGCGTCGGACGCCGCCTCCGCGTAGTATTCCGTGCCGGCCGGGTTGCCGTTGGCGAGCCAGTTCGCGGTGACGGCGTTCGCGCTCACCCCCGAGGGGGCGGCGCTCGCCGGGACGCCCGCGAGGGTGATCGTGGAGACCACGGGGCTGTAGAACGCGTCGGAGGCGGTCGAGACCTTGAGCTTGAACCAGTAGGTCGTGTTGGGGCTCAGCGTGAGGTAGGTCGCGGCGCTCTGCCCGACGCTCCCGAGGGCGGAGGAGACCGTCGTCGAGAAATCGGACACGGCGGAGAGCGCCAGCAGCGGGGTCTGGTTCGAGTTCTCCAGCGTCCACCCCGCCGTAAGCGCCGTGGTCGTCAGGCCGCTGAAGGCGATGTTCGAGGGCGGGCGGGTGTCCGCGGGGAGGGTGAGCTTCCAGGGGAGCGCGGTGTAGGCGGTCGGCGTCCCGCCGGAGTTCCTCGCCCGGACCCGGAAATAGTAGGTCGTGGAGCAGGCGAGACCCCCCAGGTCGGCGCCGAGCGCGCTCGTCCAGCCGGAGGCGCCCAGGTCGGTCGTGAAGCCGGAGTCGAGCGCCCGCTCGGCGTAGTACTCCGTGCCCGCCGGGTTCCCGTTGTTGCCCCAAAGGGCGCTCACGGAGAAGGAGCTCACGCTCGAGGGCTCGGAGGAGACGGGCGGGTTCGCGAAGGTCACCGTGCTCGCAAGGGCCGTCGGCGCGGTCGAGGTGCGCGAGACGTTCCTCGCCCGGACCCGGAAGTAGTACGCCGTGTTCGGCAGGAGGCCCGAGAACTTCTGCGAGGAGGCGACGAACCAGCCGTAGCTCATGAGCCCGTCGACGAAGCCGGCGTCGAGCGCCCGCTCGGCGGAGTACTCGGTCCAGGCCGGGTTGCCGTTGCCCGTCCAATTCGCCGTGACCGAGCTCTCCGTGACGGCGGTCGGGAGCGCCGCGAGCGGAGCGACGGCGAGGGTATGGGTCGAATAGGCGCCGCTGTAGCAGAGGTCCTCGGCGGTGGAGACCTTCACCTTGAAGAAGTAGGTCGTGTCGGGCGTAAGAGACGAGAAGCTCGTCGTCGTCTGCCCGGCGGAGCCGGTGGCCGACGAGAGGGGGGACGCGAACGCGGGGTCCGCGGCGAAGACCATCAACGGACTCTGCGCGGGGTAGGCGAGGTCCCACGCCAGCGCGGCCGAGGCGGAGCCGACCGCCGAGTAGCGGATGTTCGCGGGGGGCGGCGTCGTCGGGTCGAGCGTCGTGGCGGAGGGGAGCCCGACGGCGGCGGTGGTCGTGCCGCTCTTGCTGCGGCCCGTGACCTGGAAGAAGTACTGGGTGTTCTGCTGGAGCCCGGTGAAGGCGTAGCTGTTGGCCGCGACCCAGCCCGAGTTCTGGTGGTCGGTCGTGAAGCCCGCGTCGCGCGCCCGCTCGACGTAGTATTCCGTGTCCGAGGGGTTCCCGTTCGGGGTCCAGTTCGCGACGATCGCGTCGCCCGTGATCCCGGAGGGGGCCGCCGAGACCGGGGGGTTGGCGAGCGTGGAGGTGCCGGGGAGGGCGATCGGACCCATCTCGAGGAGGGCGGAGTTCCGGGAGCGGACGCGGAAGTAATAAGGAGTGTTCACCGAGAGCCCGGCAAAGGGGTGGTTCGTCGAGGTCGTCCAGCCTGAGTTCGCGAGGCCGGTCGTGAAGCCCGCGTCGAGCGAACGCTCCGCGTAGTACTCGGTCCCTCCCGGGTTCCCGTTGTCGCTCCAGTTCGCGGTCACCGCGGCCGCGCCGATGGCGCTGGGAGCGCCGGGGGCCGGGGGTTGGGAGGCGCTCAGGATGTCGGAGAGGTCCGTCGGAGTCCCCGCCGTCCCGCTGCGGCTGCGGGAGCGGACGCGCAGATGGTAGAGGGTGTTCGGCGTCAAACCCGTGAAGTCGAAGGTCAGCGCCGTCGTCCACCCGGAATTCCCGAGACCCGCGGTGTAGCCCAGGTCCGTGGCCCGCTCGGCGTAGTATTCGGTGCCGTCGGGGTTCCCGTTGGCCCCCCAGCGGACCGTCGTCGACGTCCCGTAGACGGAAGGCGCAGCCGAGTCCGGCGCGTTGGCGAGCGTCGAGACGGCGGCGAGGGAGACCGGATCCCCGGAGGTCCTCTCCGAGTTCCGGGAACGGACGCGGAAGTGATAGGTGGTGTTCACGGAGAGCGTCCCGAAGGCGAAGGAGGTCGCGGTCGTCCAGCCCGAGTCGGACAGACCGTCGCCGAAGCCCGCGTCGAGCGCGCGTTCGGCGAGGTACTCGGTTCCGGCGGGGTTGGCGCCGCCGCCCCAGTTCGCGGTGATGGCCGTCGTGCCGATCCCCGAGAGGGCGAGAGGCGTCGGGTCCTGCGCGCGCGTCAGGGCGCGGGGGAGGTCGACGACGGCGGTGGGCGAGCGCGCGGCGTTGCGGGCCCGGACCCTCAGGTAATAGGTGGCGTTCGGGGCGAGCCCGGCGAAGTCCTGGGAGAGCGCCGCGACCCAGCCGGAGTCCGCGAGCCCGGTCGTGAAGCCGGCGTCCGTCGCGCGTTCGGCGAAGTATTCGGTGCCGGCGGCGTTCCCGTTGTCGCCCCAGCGAACGGTCATCGAGGTCGCGAACACGTCGGGCGCCTGCGCGAGCGGCGCGAGGGCGAGGGTGACCGTGCTGCCGAGGACCACCGGCTCGCCCTCCAGGGCCGCCGTGTTGCGGACGCGGACCTGGAAGTACTGGGTCGAGTTCGGGACGAGGCCCGTGAAGTGGAAGCTCGGGGCGGCGACCCAGCCGGAGGACGCGAAGGCCCCCACCCCCGAGAGGGTCTCCGCCAGGTACTCGGTCGTCGGCGCGTTCCCTGCCGTGCCCCAGTGCGCGACGACCTCGGACTCGGTGACTCCGTCGAGCGGCAGGGGGGTCGGCTGGTTGGGGAGCGTGTAGACGCTCGGAAGCTCGACCCCTTCGAACGTCCGCCCGCTCCAGTTTCGCCCGCCGACGCGGAAGAAGTACTGCCGGTCGGGGTCGAGCCCTTCGAAGGTGTAGTTGTCGGAGGTGATGATCCCCGAGTTCTGGAGGTCCTGCGTGAATTCGGCGTCGCTGGCGCACTCCGCGAAGAACTCGGTGCCGGGGGGGTTGTCCAGGGGGTCCCAGGACGCGGTGACCGAGGTGATGAAGACCCAGGGCGTGAGCGGAGCCGGCGGCTGCACGGGAGTGACCCCGAGGGGGAGGTCGGCGGGCGCGGTGATGCTCCCGGCGGAGTTGCGCGCGCGGACGCGGAAGTAGAAGGTGGTGTTCGGCGGGAGCCCGTCGAAGGCGCAGAATAGGTCGGGTTGGGGATCCGAGTCGTAGAGGTTCTCGGTGAAGGCTTGGTCCGTGGCCAGCTCGGCGTAGTATTCGGTGCCGGCCGGGTTCCCGTTCGCGCTCCAGTTCACCGTGACGGAGGACTCGTCGATGACCGTCGCCCCGGCGAGCGGGACGGCGGCCAGGGTCACGGTGCTGGGGAGCAGCGTCCCTTCGCTCTCGACGGAGTCGGCGTTGCGGGCCTTGACCCGGAAATAGTACGGGGTGTTCGGGATCAGTGAGCCGAACGCCCCGGTGAGCGCGGCGAGCCAGCCCGTGTTCGCAAGGCCGGTGTTGAAGCCGGGGTCGAGCGCGCTCTCCGCGTTGTATTGCGTCCCGCCGGGGTTCCCGTTGGCGAGCCAGTTCGCGCTCGCGCCGTTCGGGCCCACCCCGCTCGGTTCGGCGGAGCTCGGCGGGTACGCGAGCGTGGCGCGTGTCGGCAGCGAGGTCGGTGCGGTCGCGGTGCGCGCCGCGTTTCGCGCCCGGACGCGGAGGTAGTACGGGACGTTCGCCGAAAGGCCGATGAAGTCGCAGGAGAGCGCCGTCGTCCAGCCCGAGTTCCCCAGATTCGCGGTGAAGCCCGCGTCCGTGGCGCGCTCCGCGTAGTACTCGGTGCCGGCGGGGTTCCCGTTGTCCGACCAGGAAGCCGCGACCGAACTGATTCCCAGCGCGACGGAGCCCGCGGAGGCGGGGGGGAGCGCGCGGGTGACGGTCGTGTAGACCGCGCTGAAGTTCTCGTCGGAGGCGGTGGAGACCTTCACTTTGAAATAGTAGGTCGCGTTCGGAGAGAGGGAGTTGTAGGTCACGGTCTGCTGGCCGACAGCCCCGGTGCCCGAAGAGACGGTGGTCGCGAAGTCCGCGGCCCGCGAGAGGACCATGAGCGGGGTCTCCGCGAGGTTCTCGAGCGACCAGGTCAGTGTCGCCGCGTTGTCGCTGACGGAGGTGTAGGTGATCGCCGTCGGAGGAGCGGTGTAGGTCCCGATCGTGTTCGCGGTGGGCAGGTTCACCGTCGAGGTGGGGACTCCGGCGCCGTTGCGGCCCGTGATCCGGAAGTAATAGAGGTGCGCGGCGAGGAGTCCGGTGAAGGTGGCGCTGTTGCCGGTGACCCATCCCGAGTTCACGAGGTCGGTCGTGAAGCCCGCGTCGGTCGCCGCCTCGAGGTAGTACTCCGTGCCGCCGGGATTGCCGCTGACGCCCCAGTTGCAGGTGACGGCGTGGTCCGTGATGCCGGAGGGCGCGGAACTCGTCGGTGCCGCGGCCAGCGTCCACTTCGTCAGAGGCGCTGCGGCGCGGGTCTGCGCGGTGTTCGCGTGCTGGACGTAGACGGAGTACTGCGTATTCTGAGTCAGCCCCGTCTGGTTCCAGCTGCCGATCGTGTAGCCCAGCGTGCCCGAGAGGTCGGCGTCGTCGGATGCGCGGCGCACGCGCGAGTACGTGTGGTTGGTGACGTTGGCGAGCCAGTACCAGTTGATGTTCGTCAGTCCCGCCGTCGTGGCGGCCCCGTCCATCGTGGGGAGGCCGTTGGGGGGAGGCGTTCCGAGGAGCTTCCCATAGCCCCAGACGTTGTTGGGGGCCGAGCCCACGGCCGCGTCGGCGCGGGCGGTCCCTTGGAGGAGGGTCTTGATCTCGGCGACGGTGATGGCCGGGTTCGCCTGGAGCACGAGCGCCACCGCACCCACCACCACCGGGGTCGCCATGCTCGTGCCCTGCATGTCGCGGTGGCGGCGGTCGTAGCTCACCCAGGTGTTGGAGGCGGTGTAGGTCGTCGTCGACAGGGAGGCGACGAGACCGTAGCCCGGGGCGCTGATCAGCGGCTTCATGCGGCCGTCGCGGGTGGGACCCACGCTGCTGAAGTCGGCCATGAGCCCGAGATCGCTCGCCGTGTAGCCGTTGTAGCAGTAGGTCGCGCCGTCCTGCGCACGCCAGCAGCGCTTCGTCCGGTATGCGCCGACCGCGATGACGTTGTTCGCCGTGGCCGGCTCCGCGATGTCCATCACGTAGTCCCGATGAGAGGTGAAGCTCGAGGTGTTCGTCGAGAAGCCGTCGACCCTCCCCGTGGCTCCCGAGGCCGTACGGGTGAAGACGAAGGTCGCCCCGGTCGGGGTGATGCTCGGGTTCTGGGAGAGCTGGACGATGATGGACTTGTCGTTGACGGGGTGCCCGGAGTTGGTCGCGTTGTAGATCGCGATGCTCGTCGAGCCGAGGGTGCTGGTGGTGTTCGTCCCCGCGGTCGCGATGATGCTGCCCGGCACGCCGGTGAGCGAGACTTCGATGCTGTAGGCGTCGCCGTTGGGATGCCAGAACTGGTAGTAGTCGAAGCTCGCGCCGGCCGAGAGGGAGACGGTGACGGTCGTCGAGGCCGTCGCGCTGAAGTTGAGCAGGGCGTGGGTGTTCTTGTTGTGGTCGTTGCCCATCGCGACGACGACCGGGGTGCTCGCGCCGACCGAGGCCACGGCCATGTCGAGGGCGCCTGTGCCGTCGTGGGGTCCGTACTGCCCTCCGAGGCTGAGGTTGATGACGCATCGCTTCCCGAGGCTGCGGGCGCGGGCCACGATGTAGTTGACTCCGTCTGCGACCTGCGAGGAACCGAGGTTGGACTTCACCATGATGATGTCCGCCCCCGGGGCCATGCCGGTGTAGGTCCCGGCGGGCTCGTTGCCGTTGGTGTCCGTCCCGTCTCCGGCGATGGTGCCGCTCACATGGGTCCCGTGCCCGTTGGTGTCCGCCTCCCGCACGCCGTTGGGGGGGTAGTAGCCGCTCGTCAGCGCGGCGTCGATGTTGGCTTTCGTCCACTCCGAACCGTAGGCGTAGCCGCTCGGGTTGGGGCCGACCGCGTCGGTCTGGTCCCAGATGTACTGGATGCGCGAGGCATGCGTGCCGTCGACGTAGAAGTCCTTGTGCGACCAGTCGATGCCGGTGTCGACGATCCCGACGACGACGCCGGTGCCGTCCACTCCGTTGACCTCCCGGGTGCTCTGCATGACGCCCATGGTGTAGGAGCCGTAGGTCCAACTGGTCTTGACGACGTCCATCATCGGCTCGAGGAAGACGCTGGGCTCGATGGCCGCGACGTCGGGGTCGTTCTCGAGCTCGTCGAGGAGGTCCATGGGGAGGGTCGCCGTCACGATGCGGTCCTCGTGCCCGCGTGCCTCGGTCTCGCTGTGGAAGCGCATGCGGCCATGCGAACGCTGCAGGTCCGATTTGCGGCGGGCGCCCCCGCGCAGGCGGATGAGCACGTCCACCGTAGGGGTCGCGGCGTCGGGGTCGAGGGAGAAGAGCTTCCGCAGCGCGCGGCGCTGCTCCCTGTTCGCGCCCTTCAGGAAGTGGAGGGTGGCGTCGCCCTTGCGGGGCGCGGCGGCCGCGGGGGCGGCGGCGTAGGGCAGGAGGAGAAGCCCGAGGAGGGGTATCAGAAGGGAAACACGCGTGCGGGCGCGCGCGTACGGGAACATAGGCAAAGTGTAGGGCCGGGGAGAGAAGTATTCAATGCCCTAATTGTTACGGAAGAGGGGGGCCTCCCCGACGGGAGGTCCTCACCGGTTGGGGAGAACCGGGTACAGCGCCTTATTTAATAGAGACGGGATCCCCGGCAGGGAGCCCCGGGCCGAGCACTTCGCGTCCGACGATGAGGTTCTCGGTGTGACTGCTCCGTCGGGCGGAGGTCCAGCGGGAGAGGGCCATGGGGAGCGCGAAGAGGAGCGTGAAGGCCGCCAGGGCGAGGTCCCGGCGCCGGCGCACGGACGCGAGATAGAGCGCCAGGGTCCAGGGAGGCAGGATGAGCAGGCCGGCGGCCCAGGCCCAGAGCGCGCAGGGGAACTCCCGGCGGCCGCGGGCGAGCAGGAGCAGCCCCAGGACGCCGGAGAAGGCCCAGCAGGAGAGGAACAGCAGGGAGACGAGCAGTTCGAGCCGCTGCATTCCCGTATGATACACTTTCGCGATGAAAGGCGTGGGTCGGAACGTCTGGGCGCTGGGCATCGTGAGCGGTCTCACCGACATCTCCAGCGAGATGCTCTACCCGATCGTGCCGATCTTCCTGACGAGCGAGCTCGGCGCGCCGATGGCGGTGGTCGGCCTCATCGAGGGGACGGCCGAGGCCACGGCGAGCGTTCTGAAGATCGCGGGCGGCCGGCTCTCGGACCGTTGGCGGCGCCGCAAGCTCTTCGTCCTGACCGGCTACGGGCTCTCGGCCCTGAGCAAGCCGCTCATGGCCCTCGCGACGGCCTGGACCTGCGTGCTCTTCACGCGCTTCGTCGACCGCGTCGGCAAGGGCATCCGGGTCGGCCCGAGAGACGCGCTGATCGCCGACGCCTGCGACGCGGAGCATCGCGGCCTGGCCTTCGGCTTCCACCGGGCGATGGACACCGCCGGCGCCGCCCTCGGCCCCCTGCTCGCGCTCGCGCTCATGCACTTCTGGGGCATGAGCTATCGGGGGCTCTTCTTCACCGCTTTCATCCCCGGCGCTCTCGGCGTGCTGGTCCTTGCCGCCTTCGTCCGCGAGACGCCTCCGGCGCTCCGCGCCGAAGACGCCTCTCCGAGAGCGAGCGGGGCGCTCGCTGCGCTCTCCCCGGGCTTCAAGCGCTTCCTCGCCGTGTACGGGCTCTTCGCCCTCTGCAACAGCAGCGACGTCTTCCTGCTGCTGCGCATGAAGGGGGGCGGCTTCGGCACGGAGGAGGTTCTCCTCGCCTACGTCGCCTACAACGTCGTCTACGCCCTTCTCGCGGCGCCCGCCGGGCGGCTCTCCGACCGCCTCGGCCGGCCGAAGACGCTCGCTCTGGGGCTCGCGGTCTTCGCCGCGGTCTATCTGGGCTTCGCGCTGACGCACTCGCGCGCGGCCCTCTGGTCGTTCTGGATGCTCTACGGGCTCTACGGGGCCCTGACCGAAGGAGTCGGCAAGGCGTTCGTCGCCGACCTCACTCCCTCGGAGACGAGGGCCTCGGCGATGGGGGTCTTTCAGGGCGCCGGCGGCCTTCTGGCGTTCGGGGCGAGCGCCTCCGCGGGCCTCTTATGGACCCATGTATCCCCGGCCGCGCCGTTCCTCATGGGAGCCGCCGGCGCCGGCCTCTCCGCCGTTCTCTTCCTGATGTGGGGTCGGGAATCCCTCAGGGATTCCCGCGCGTAAGGATAAGATCCCGGAGTCGCTTATTTCCGAGGCCGGGAATCTTTCTGGGATTCCCGGCTTTTGAGGGACGCGAGGCGACCCTCGATGCGGGCGATGTCGGCTTTGCGGGGGGTGCGGCGGAGGATGCCGAGGTACTCCTCGAGCAGGCCGGAGAGACGGGGGCTGTCCGGCCCCCAGGTCTCTCCCTCGATGGAGAGGGCCTGCTCGTAGTAGGCGATGGACTGCGCCAGCTTGCGGTCCAGAGCGCTGATCCTTGCGAGCCGCTCCGCGGCATAGGCGACCTCGAGGACGCGGGGACCTTTGACCGTGGCGATGATGCGCGCGGACTTGAGCCCCATCTTCTCGGCGTCCTCGTAGAGCCCCTGCGAGGCCAGACTGCGCGAGAGACCGTCGAGCGCCTCCGCCAGACGCAGGTCGTCGGGCGCAAGGACCTCGTCGTAGACCTCGAGCGCGCGGATGTAGACCGCGATGGCGTCCTTGTCGCGGCCCTGCGCGCGCAGGGCGTCGGCCTGCGCGGCGAGCCGCTCCCCGTCCTTCGGGTCGGCCGGCTTCTTCTGCGGGGCCGTCGTCCCGGCCCGCACGGGCGCCTTCGTCGGGGGCGCGGCGAAAGAGGCCGCGGGCAGGAAGAGGGAGAGCAGCGCCGCGGCGGCGTTCATGCGAGGTCGAAGAGCTTCTCGAGCGCGAGTTGGGCTTCCATGAGCTTCATGCCGTCCAGACGGCGCCCGAATTCTAGCTCAATCGCGAGGCCCGATGCGAGATGGTCCGCGTCCTTCTCCTTCGCGCGGACCATCAGCGGCGCCAGCGCCGCGGCGGCCACCGAGAGGGTCCCGTCGCCCAGGGCGTCGACGAGTCCTTTGAGCGCCTCCTTCGTTCCCAGGCGGCCCAGGGCCGCCGCCGCGGCACGGCGCTCGGAGGCCGCCGCGTCGACGAGGGGGGCGTTCCCGTCCACGATGCTGAGCGTCGAATAGGGGAGCGTCCCCAGGACCTTCCGGGCGGACTCTCCGGTGAGAGACGCGTCGCCGGTTCGAACGAGGCGCGGGTTCTTCAGGACGCGCAGGAGGCCGGCGACATCGCCGGCCTCCTCGAGCGCGCGGACCGCGTCGGCCTCCGCGCTCAGGACTTGGCCTCCGGGGAGGTCCCTTCGGTCGTCGAGCCGCCCCGCCGCTGCTCCTTGCTGAAGAAGAGCCAGGGCGCCGCGAGGCGCACGGCGGCGAGGACGGTGGTGGCGATGGCGGCGATGTAGAGCGAGGTCGAGACGGAGATGCCGTTGAGGACGAAGCCGTAGAGGTAGGTCGAGACGATGGCCGCGATGATGCCCATGAAGGACTCCGCCGCGAGCACCTTGTTGACGTTCTTCGACTCGAGTCCTCCGAGGGTCTTCTGGTGCAGGCCGGAGACCACGAGGGTCCCGAAGCTCGTGACGAGCGTCTGCAGGCCGTAGAGGACGAGGACGGCCCAGGGAGAGGTCGTCGAGACCATCAGCCAGAAGAGCGGGGCCTCGAGCACGGCGAGGAGGTAGAACGGGATGGTCAGCGACTCCTCGGTCTTGAAGCCCATCTTGACGAAGAGCTTGCGCAGGGGCTCGGCGAGGGCCGTGGCCACGATGCTGCCGATGCTCGAGAAGACCACGAGCAGGCTGTAATAGCCCATCGGAGTCGACATCAAGCTCTTGAGGAACCAGCCCAGGCCGGGGATGTCCATCAGGAAGCCGATGGCCGGGCTCTTGGAGAGCACGTTCTCGACGAACTCCGGCAGGATGTTGAAGATCAGCGGGTCGGAGAAGAGCGAACTGATCAGCGACATCCCCATCATCGTGGCGAGGAAGCGGTTCTTGAGGATGAGCTTCACGCCGTCCTTGACCGAGGCGAGCACCTCGAGGAGGAGCCCCTTGGCCGAGAAGGCCTTCTTCTCCGCGGGGGCCGCGGCGGCGTCGCCGGACGCTTCTCCCGACTTCCCGTTGAAGATGCGGATGGTGGAGAAGACCATCGCGGTGACGGCCGTGGCGAGGGCGTAGACGCTGTAGATGACGGCGCCCCCGATGCCGGTCTTCCCGAACATGTCGGGGATCTTGGCGAACTGGGCGGCGATGGCCGGGGCGATGATGGCGATCGTCGAGACCGTGAAGGTGAGGATGGAGTTGGCCTTCAGGCGCTCACCGGCGGTGACGCTCTTGTCGCCGAAGAGCTTCGCCATCGACGCGCTCTCCATCGTGACGGAGATGCCCTGGACGAAGGACTGCAGGCCGATGAGGATGAACAGGGTCGCGAGCGCGACGGGCGTGCTCATGATCCCCGAGGCGAAGAAGAGCGCCGGGATGCCCGCGAGGATGACGGTCCGGACGAGGAGGGAGCGGACGAGGATCTTCCCCGGCTGATCGTGGCGGTCGACGAGGGGGGAGATCGGGTAGGAGAAGGCGGCCGCGACCCAGTGCGCGATGCGCGAGAAGCTCCGGTTCTCGCGGATGAGGGTCTTGAGCGCCTCGGCGTTCGCCATGCGCTGGTCGTTGTTCTCCTTCAGGGTGTTCTTCGTGAAGGCGGAGATGAGGAAGGGCACGCCCACGATGTACATCTCGTAGCCGAAGAGGAAGGCGGCGTAGCCCATGAGATAGCGCCAGAAGGACTTGTTGCGCTCGCCGTCCTTGAAGACCTGCCCGAAGGGGGTCTTCTCCGCAGGAGCGGGGGTCTCGGCGGCCGCAGGCGCCTCCTCGGCGCCGCGGCTGCGGCCCAGGAGGGAGCGGAACTTCCCGCCGAGGGAGGAGGAGACGGAGGCGGCGCGCAGTCCGTTCTCCGCTCGCGCCGTCCCTTCGACGCTCAGGCCCGTCGAAGGGACGGGGTCGGCGACGGCGTTCCCGGCGCGGACCTGCTCTCCCGTAAGAAGGGAGAACTGCTTCGTCGCCGCGGAACCGGCGGCGTCGGAGCCCATGCGCTCGACGCCTTCGACGGCCTTGGCCGTCTCGGCCGCGAGGGGAGCGACGGACTTTTCAAGATAGGACGCGGGAGTCTTCGCCTGGACGACGGCGGTCTGGGCCGAGGTAGCCGCCAGGCTCGTGAGGACGGCGGCGTTCGCGGATGTCCCAGGGACGGCGATGACGGTCGAAGCGGCGCTCCCCGGCCGGCTCAGGGCGGGGGAGGCGCTCAGCGTGGGCAGCGCGGTCTGGAGGTTCTGGAGGGTGCTCGAAGGGAGGGCGAGCGTACGTCCGACCTGGAGGCCGCCGACGAGGGCGGCGGACTGGACGGGGACGGTCTGGACCGTGATCGGAGTCGTCCGGGCAGCCTGGAACTGGGCGAAAGTGGGCTGGACTCCGAGTGCGTATACGAGAGAGACCGCGATGAGCCGGTTCAGGGTCTTCATGCCTTTATTAAAGCCCGCGGACCCGTCCGACGCCTGAACCCTAAGGCCCTCCTTGGATGAGTAATGGGCCTAAGCGGGAATAGGCCCTAATGCTTAGAGGAAGGTGAGAAAGGGGAATCTATGGATCTAATGGGGCGGGCCCGACGGCGCAGACTTTGCGGAGCTCCGCGGAGTGATCCTTGAGCCAGCGGCGGCGGAGCTTGTGCTCGGGGCAGTGCCCGTTGACGAGGTGCCAGAACTTCTTGGAATGATTGAGTTCGAGGATGTGGCAGAGCTCGTGGATGACGACGTAGTCGAGCACCTCGGGGGGGGCGAGAACGAGCCGCCAGTTGAAGCTCAGGTGCCCCTTGGCGGAGCAGGAGCCCCACAGGGTCCGCTGGTCCTTGATGGAGACCCGCCGGCAGCGCACGCCGACGACGCGGGCGAAGTGCTCGACGCGGGCGCAGATGACCGCGCGGGCCTTCGCCGGGTCGCCCTCGGGCCAGAGCATCTCCTGGGCGGGCGCCTCCGGGACCGGCGCGGGGAGCGCGGTCTTCGCCTTGGGCTTCTCCTCGTAGAGTTCGGGATGGACGCGGTGGAGGTCGTCGATGAAATGCTGGACGTCCTTGAGGACCCCGTCCGGGCGCTCCGTCAGGGGGAGCTGGGGCTGTTTGGGGTCCCCCGCCATCTCAGGCCTCTTCGCCGGCCACGGCGGGCGGCTCGTCCGAGGGGACCGTGCGGAGTTTGGCGAGCACGCTGTGGTGGCGGCTGTAGCCGAAGTAGACGATGAAGCCGAGGCCCAGCCAGACGAGGAGGCGCAGCCAGTTCTCGGCCGGGAGGGAGAACATGAGGAGCAGGCAGACGGCGATGCCGAGCAGGGGCACGAGCGGCACGAAGGGACAGCGGAACGGGCGCGGCGCGTTCGGGTGCGTCCGGCGCATGATGAGCACGGCCGCGCAGACGATGACGAACGCCAGCAGCGTCCCGATGTTGACGAGCTCGGCGAGGATGCGCAGCGGCACGAGCGCCGAGAGGAGCGCGACGACGCAGCCGGTCAGGATGGTGGATTTCCAGGGCGTACGGTAGACGGGGTGCACCGCCCCGAAGATCGAGGCGGGGACCATCCCGTCGCGCGCCATGGCGAGGAACACGCGCGGCTGGCTGAGCATGAGGACCAGGAGCACCGAGGTGATCCCGGCGATGGCTCCCAGGGCGATGATGAACTGCGCCCACGGCAGGCCCACCTGGGCGAAGGCGTCGGAGACGGGGGCGTCGATGTTGATCTTGTCGTAGGGGACCATCCCCGTCAGCACCGCGGAGACGGCGATGTAGAGTACGGTGCAGACGATCAGCGAGGCGATGATCCCGATGGGGACGTCGCGCTGGGGGTTGACCGCCTCCTCGGAGTGCGTGGAGACCGAGTCGAAGCCGATGTAGGCGAAGAAGATCATCGAGGCGCCGGCGAGCATGCCGAGCGGCTCCCCGCCGGTCCCGGTCTGCCCGAGGAGCGTGTGCCCGAAGAAGCTCACCCCGGTGAAGCCGAAGGGCGAGAAGGGGTGCCAGTTGCGCGGGTCGACGTAGAAGGCGCCGACCGCGATGACGAAGAGGACGATGGCGACCTTGACCACCACCATCGCCGTGTTGACGCTCGCGCTCTCCTTGATCCCTTTGACGAGGATGTAGGTGACGACGGCGGCGATGAGGATCGCGGGAAGGTCGAAGAGCGTCCCGGTCGCCACGAGCCGGCCGACGTCGGGGTTGTAGTCGAACGGGGCGCGGGAGAGCGCCGTCGGGATGTGGAGGCCGAAGATGCCGATGAAGCTCTGGAAATAGGCCGACCAGCCGTGGGCGACGCTGGCGGACGCCACGGTGTACTCCAGGACGAGGTCCCAGCCGATGATCCAGGCGAAGAGCTCCCCGAGCGTCGCGTAGGCGTAGGTGTAGGCGGAACCGGCGACCGGGACCATCGCGGCGAACTCCGCGTAGCAGAGGGCGGCGAGGATGCACGCGAAGCCGGCGACCACGAAGGAGAGGATGAGGGCGGGACCCGCCTTGTCGTGGGCGGCCACGCCGGTCAGCACGAAGATGCCGGTGCCGATGATGCAGCCGATGCCCAGACTCGAGAGCTGCATGGGGCCGAGGACGCGGCGCAGGCGATGCTCGCCTTCCATCTCCTCCATGAGCAGGCTCAGGGGCTTGCGCGCGAAGATGTTTTTCATGCCGCTATACTATAAAAATTCCGGCGCTCGGAGACGGCGAGTGCGGGAAGTCCTGGACCCCTTGCGGGAACCGGGGGGATATGTTAAACATAAAGAACGGCAACAACGGCATACCGGCGGGTCGCCGTTGCCGCCGTCGATGGCTGCGTCGGGCGGACGGGGGGCTTGACTTCGCAGGGGGGGCGTGCTATCCTAACCCTGCGGGGTAGAGCAGCCTGGTAGCTCGCAAGGCTCATAACCTTGAGGTCGGTGGTTCAAATCCACCCCCCGCACCCATTTCGAAGCACTTTCGAACCTGAGACGAGAAATGTCAGGACCGGACCCGCCGAGAGGCGGGTTTTGTGTTTTACGGACTGAAAAGCTCGATCCGATTCCGATGGGCGACCCTTCGCGCGTCGCAGAGCATCGCGCTGACCGCGCTCTTCGCCGCCTTCCTCGCCGGGGTCTGGATCATGTCGGCCGCGTACCTACGGCTCGAATACGCGGCGGAGGTCCGCGTCGTCGCGTCCCGATTGGAGGCCGCCGGCGAGGCCCGCATGCGCGAGTCTCAGGCCTGGCTGAGGGACCGGGAGAACGAAGCCCACTACGTCGCCCGCTCCTCCGCGCTTGCAGGAGCTCTGCGCGGAGATACGGTCTCCCGGCGGCAGTTCACCGAAGAGATTGAACACCTGCGCGGCTCGCACAACTACAGCGCGTTCTGCCTCCTCGACGCCGCCGGCGCCCTGCGGCTGAGTACGCGCGGTTCCGCCGATCTCTGCCGCGCCGCGGGCAAGAGTGGGATCGCCGTCTTCCAAAGCAAGGAGTTCAGCATCCTCCTCCACGGCAAGACCCCCGAGACGAGCATGTTCGGCTTCTGCTCCCGGGCGCCCGGACTCCACGGCCCCCGCGTCTGCGGTTGGTCCCCGCTCGCGGGGGCGTTCCTGCAGATCTTCCGACAGGAGCAGCCCGGACTTGAAAGCGGCGAGACCCTTCTCGTCTGCAGCGACCCACGCGACGGGAGCATCCTCTTCCTTACCCCGGTGAAGTTCCGCACGGACGATGGGGAGTTCCTCCGATTGAGCGCGGAGCGCCGCGAGGTCGCGGCGTGGTCGGCGCTGAAGGATCCCTCGCCGTTCCGCTCCTACCTGGACTACCGCGGAGAACGCGTGTTCGCGTCCACTCTGCGCATGCCGATGACCGGCTGGGGCGTCGTCCGTAAGTTGGACCGCTCCGAGGCCCTCAAGCGCTTCTGGACGCACGCCCTGCTGCTCCTCGTCGCCGCGCTGTCGCTCACGGGGATGTGCTCCCTCCTCCTCTCGCTCTTCCGGCGGGAACAGCACCGGCGCCGGCTCGACGAGGAGCTCCGCCGGCTGCGCGAACGCGAGGCGGCCCAGCGGGCCGTCAACGACGTCGAACGCCAGCGCCTCCTCCTCATCGACAGCATGCTCAACGGCTTCGCGCAGCACGAGATCATCCTCGACGCCGGAGGGCGGCCATGCGACTACCGGTTTCTGGACGTGAACCAGTCCTTCGAACGGCTCACCGGCCTGCGCCGCGCGCAGGTGCTCGGCCGCACCGTGCGCGAGGTCCTGCCGGGCATCGAGGACGAGTTCATCCAGCGCTACGGGAAAGTCGCTTTGACGGGTGTCCCGGATTCCTTCGTGTCGGCTTCCGCTCAGCTCGGGAAGACCTACGAGGTCTACGTCTACCGGACCTCGCCCCTGCACTTCGCCGTCCTCTTCAACGACGTCACGGAGAGGATGAGGACGCACGAGGACCTGCGCAAGAGCGAGCAGCGCTTCCGGGCGGCTCTCGAGGCCAGCGCCGTCTCCGTGTGGGAGCAGGACGGAGCGCTGCGCTACACCTGGATCCACAACCATCCGCTCCACGACCCGAAGACCTCCATCGGCCGAAGCGACGAGGAGCTCCTCTCGCCGGAGGACCGGGAGAAGATCGTCCCCGAGAAGCTGCACGCCCTGCGCGAGGGCCGCCTCGTGCGCGACATGGTCTTCCTGACCATCCGCGGAGAGAATCGCGCCTTCGACCGCCGGCTGGAGCCCCTTCGCGCACCGGACGGCTCCGTGCGTGGGCTGCTCGGCGTCGCGGTGGACGTCACGGAACAGATGCGCGCCTTGCGCGTCTACAGGGAGAGCGAGGCGCGCCTGCGTGCGCTCGTCGAGTGCACCCCGGTCGCCATCGGCATCTTCAGCTCGGAGAGCATCGAGCTGGCCAACGAGCCCTTCGCGCGTCTGTTCGGCTTCAAGAGCCCGGACGATGCGATCGGGACGGACCCCGCCGTCCTGTTCGCCGAAAGGGTTCGCCCCGACATGGAGCGGACCTTCCACCGGCGGCTGAAGGGGGGGGACGCTCCCGCCGTCTATGAGACCCTGGCCCGGCGCGTCGACGGCAGCGTCTTCCCCATGCTCGTCCAGGCCGGGAGGACCGTCCTCAAGGACGCGCCGGTCGTCATCGTCCATCTCACCGACCTCACCGAACGCAAGCGCCTGGAGGAGCAGCTTCGCCAGAGCCAGAAGATGGACGCGGTCGGCCGGCTCGCGGGAGGCGTCGCCCACGACTTCAACAACATCCTGACCGCCATCCAGGGTTATGCGGAGATGCTCCACTCCCAGTTCCCGGCCGACGACCCGCGCCGGGAAGACCTCAAGGAGATCCTCGACGCCTCCGAACGCGCGACCGCGCTGACCCAGCAGCTCCTCGCCTTCAGCCGCCGGCAGGTGCTCGCTCCGATCGTGCTGAACCCGAACGGACCCATCGAGAAGATCACGCGCATGCTCCAGCGTCTGCTCGGCGAGGACATCAAGCTCACCCTGCAGCTCGACCCCGAGCTCGACTGCGTCCGCATCGACCCGGGCCAGTTCGAGCAGGTGCTCATGAACCTCGCGGTCAACGCGCGCGACGCGATGCCCCGAGGCGGGTCCCTCGCCATCGGGACCACGAACGTGCTCATCGACGAGGAGTTCGTCCTGCGTCATCCCGGGCTCGCCCCGGGACCCTGCGTGCAGCTCTTCGTCAGCGACAGCGGGAAGGGCATCCCCCGAGAGCAGCTCGAACGGCTCTTCGAACCCTTCAACACCACCAAGGAGAAGGGGACGGGCCTCGGACTGGCCACGGTCTACGGCATCGTGCGCCAGAGCGGAGGCATCGTCGAGGCCGAGAGCGCCCCGGAGATGGGGACCGTCTTCAAGATCTACCTGCCGGCGTGCGCCGCGCCGCCCGGGGCGGCGCCGGGCCTCACGGGGACGGCCGTCAAGCTCCCGGGAGGGAGCGAGACGGTGCTCCTCGTCGAGGACGAAGCGGTCGTGCGCAAGCTCGCCCGGCGCATCCTGGAGAAGGCCTGCTACAAGGTCATCGAGGCGAAGAGCGGGGACGAGGCCCTGCGCCTCGCCGGCGAGCACTCCGGAGAGATCGACCTCCTCCTCACCGACGTGGTCATGCCCGGCATGAGCGGCCGCGAACTCGGGGAGCGCATCGCCCCTTTGCGGCCGCGGCTCAAGAAGCTCTACATGTCGGGCTACACCGACGACGCCATCCTCCGTCACGGGGTGCTCGAGCAGGGCATCCCCTTCCTGCAGAAGCCCTTCAGCCGGCAGTCCCTCCTCACGGCGCTGCGCCGCGTCCTCGACGACGCGCCGAATTAAGATTCTCTTAAAGCGGCCCTAAGCGTCGCGTCAGCTCCGGGGCCTACCCTATGACATGGACCCCACGAGCCCCCGGCGCGCGCGCATCCTCATCGTCGAAGACGAGGACCTCATCCGCCGACTCCTTCAGCGCACGCTCACGACGCGCGGCTGGGAGACCTCGGCCGTCCCCGGGGGGGAGGCGGCCCTCTGCGAGGCCGCTCGCGTCGAGTTCGACGCGGTCGTCTGCGACCTGATGATGGAGGGGCTCGACGGCTTCCAGACCCTCTCGCGGCTGAAGGAGGCGCATCCCGCGCTCGTCTGCGTCGTGATGACGGCCTTCGATACCCCGGAGAACCGTCTCAAAGCCGAGCGGTTGGGGGCGGGGGGCTTCGTGGCGAAGCCCTTCGGCGTGGACGAGCTGGACCGTCTTCTGCGTTCCCTGCTGGGAGTCTGAAGGACTACGCGTTCTTGTCGGGAGGCGGGGCCGGGCTCTCCGCGTTGCGGCGCCGGAGGGCCTTGAGCCGCGCGCGGAGTTCGGCGGGGTCGAAGGGCTTCGTCATGTAGTCGTCGGCGCCCAGCTCGAGCACCTCGACCTCGGTGTGGGTCTCGATGAGGCCCGTGAGGACGAGGATGGGGAGCTCGCGCGTGCGCTCGTCGCGCCGCAGGGCCCGGCAGACGGAGCCGCCGTCGAGCGAGGGCATGCAGAGGTCGAGCACCACGAGGTCGGGGAGCTGGGCGAAGGCGGTCGCGAGCGCTTCCTTCCCGTCGCTCGCCTCGAGGACGCGGAAGCCGTGCCCGACCAGGGAGCGGGAGACGACCGTCCGGACGAGCTTCTCGTCGTCGACCACCAGGACCACGGGTTCGTCCGTCTTGGGTGCGCTCATGCCGATAGTGTAGCCCCGGGGGCTGAACGCCCCCTGACGCCGACCTTAAGTAAACCTGAACTACTCCTCGAACTTGTAGCCGTGCCCGGTCACGCTGACGATGTGGCGGGCGGCCTTGGGGCCGAGCTTCTTGCGCAGGTGCGAGACGTGGACTTCGACGGTGCCGGGGTCGTTGTAGTCGGCCGGGTCGTAGCCCCAGACGGTCTCGAGGAGGTAGGGGACGCTGAGGGCTCTCCCGGCGCCCGCGATGAGGGAAGCGAGAAGGTCGAACTCCTTGCGGGTGAGGGAGACCTCATGGCCGGAGACCCTGGCCGTGCGGCCGGCGGGGTCGAGCTCGATGCCGCACTTGCGCAGCCGCTCGGTCATCCCCGCGCGGGCCGCGTAGCGGCGCAGGACGGCCTGGATGCGCGCGCGCAGGACGGGCAGCGAGAAGGGCTTGAGGATGTAGTCGTCGGCCCCGCCCTCGAAGCCGGCGAGCACGTCGCGCTCCTCGATCTTCGAGCCCGACATGATGATGACCGGCGTCGAGGTCGTCGCGGCCTCCTTCTTGAGGACGCGGCAGACGGCGTGGCCGTCGAGGCCGGGCATCTGGGCGTCCACCAGGATGAGGTCGGGCCGGGACTCGCGCACGAGGACGAGGGCCTCGGAGCCGTTGTCGGTGTGGACGACGGAGTAGCCGTTCTGGGTCAGGTATTTGGAGATGAGCCCGCGGATGGTGCGGTCGTCGTCGACCACCAGGATCTTGCGCAGCGGAGCGGGAAGGTCGGAGGGGAGGGGGAGCGGCGCCTCAGCTCCCTCCGTCTTTTTCTTCGACGGGACCATGTCCAGATGATACCATCTGCGACCCCGCTACCGCCATACCGTCTTCGTCGGTGAGCAGCCCCCGGACGGCGCTGCGGCAGCGGAAGCTCTGCGCCTGGATGTGCTCGAGCGCCTCGCGCTGGAAGGGGGTCAGCCCGCCTCCCTGAAGGAGCAGCTGGCAGTAGCCCAGGATCCCCGTCAGGGGGTTGTTGATCTGGTGCGCCACGCGGCGGCAGAGGACGCGCTCATGCTCGGTCATAGTAGGGGCTCCCCCCCGCTTCGGGGCGGAGGATGTTCGCGGCGCGATTGAGGCCCGCGGCCTCGAGTCGGGCGGCGGCGGCCGCCTGCGCCGCGGTCGCGGCGTCGTTGCGCCGGTCCGCGGCGTAGGCGCTGCGCCCGTTGGGGACGCGCGATTTGACGAAGCGCTTCATCTCGGAGGCGATCTCGACGACCTTGGCGTAGTGGCCGAGCGCCCGGCGCTCGGTGCTGGCGATGCCGGCCGAGAGGGTGAGGAGGGGGAAGGCGCGGGCCGTCCCCTGCCGGTCGACGGTGTGGATGGCCCCGCGCTCCCGGTCGGCGGGGGTGTAGAAGAACGGAGCGCGGCGGTCGAAGAGGTCGGCCGCCTGGCGGGCGACGAACCCCGCGCGCTCGGGCGTGGTGATCGCGACGAAGTCGTCTCCGCCGATGTGGCCGAGGAAGTCGCGCTCACCGCCCTCCGCGCGCAGGGCCTCGAGGAGGATCTTCGCGGTCTCCCGGAGGACCTCGTCGCCGTTGGCGTAGCCGTAGACGTCGTTGTAGGCCTTGAAGTTGTCCAGGTCGAAGTAGACGAACGCGAAGGGCGCCTTCGCGCCGATGCGCCGCCCGACCTCCTCCTCGACGGCGGGGCTGCCGGGCAGACAGGTGAGGGGGTTCGCGCTGAGGTCCCGCGCTCGGCGCCGCAGGAGGCTGTCGACGCGCGCGCCGAGCTCCTCGGTCGAGAAGGGCTTCGTGATGTAGTCGTCCGCTCCGAGGTTGAGGCCGGCGACGCGGTCGTCGACCTGGGAGAGGCCCGTCAGGAGGATGACCGGGATCGAGCGCAGGCGCTGGTCCTCGCGCAGCAATGAGAGCACGGCGAGGCCGTCCTTGCCCGGCATCTTGACGTCGAGCAGGATGAGCGCGGGCTTCTCCGCGATGGCCATGCGCACGGCCTCGTCGCCGTCGCACGCGCACAGGATGTCCCGGGTGACTCCGAGGGCCCGGCTGAGGAGGCGGCGCACCCCCGCGTCGTCGTCGGCGACGAGGATCTTGGCTTTCATGCGGCCTCCGGCGACGCGACGAGAGGCGCGGTCGCGAGGTTCGGCGCAGCGACGAGCGGCTCGACCGCGAGCCCGCAGCGGCGCACGAGCGCGGCGACCCGGGCGCGGAGCTCGTCGATGTCGAAGGGCTTGGAGAGGTAGTCGTCGGCGCCCATCTCGAGGAGCTCCACTTCCGTGTGCTCGCCGCCCAACCCGGTGAGGACGAGGATGGGGATGTCCCGGGTGCTCGCGTTCTCGCGCAGGGCACGGCACACCGTGCTTCCGCTGAGCCGCGGCATGCAGAGGTCGAGGATGACGAGGTCGGGCTTCTCCGCGAAGACGGCATCGAGCGCCTCGCGTCCGTCCGCGGCCTGGACCACGCGCCGGCCGGGGGCGCTCAGGCAGCGGGAGAGGATCGACAGCA
Organism: Elusimicrobiota bacterium; assembly: GCA_041660925.1. Taxonomy (NCBI): domain Bacteria; kingdom Pseudomonadati; phylum Elusimicrobiota; species Elusimicrobiota bacterium. Next base: position 394,073 of record JBAZVI010000002.1, on the reverse strand, counting down.
CGACCGGCTCGTCATCCGCGACCAGGACCGTGAGTTCCTTCGTGTTCATATCCATGTTCGACTCCTCGCGGTCAAAGACCGCACTCCCGATGCAGAGAGAAGGCCGCGCGGTCGGACGCCACGAAGCGCCGCACCTCGTGAGGGGCGAGTTCGGGGATGGATTCGCGCGCGTACCACTCCTTCATGCGCTGATAGAAGAGCTGCTTGAGCAGTGGGTCGGTGATCGTCGAGCCGGGGTTGTGCGTGAGCTTGGAGAGGTCGGCGCCCTTGCGCAGCTGCAGCGCCCAGAAGCGCGCCTTGAGGTCGAGGACCTGGCGCTCGAGCACGTCGACGCGCTCGGCGGCGTCCGTGCAGTCGGTCTGGGAGACCGCGTCGCGCAGTTCGGCCGGGCCGGACTCGAGGATGGGCGGGGGCTCCACGGGGAACGCCGGGATCGGGACGGCCCAGAAGGGGTCGGAGGACGAGGACGGAGCGCCCTGCTCGAACCACTCCCGAGCCACTCGGCATTCCTCGGCCGCGAGGATGACGCCGGTCTCGACGTCGATGAAGCGGGCGTTGATGACGGCCTCGCTGCCCATCGCCACGAAGCTCCCGGTCACGACGGCATCCACCGCGAAGACCTGGCCGATCCTCTTGAGGGTGGCGGGGTTGAGGACGCCGAGGCGGCCGAGGTAGTGTTCGCCCATGAGCTTCCTGAGCAGAGAGCGCTCGACCGCCTGGATCTTCCCCTGGCGCACGAGCTGGGTGAGGAGCTTCTCGGAGATGTTCCAGCCCTCGGCGCTGCTGCCGCCGTCGGCGGGCTCGAAGGGGAGCACCGCGACGCGCTGGACGCGGCCGTCGGCCGCACGGACGAAGGTCTTGGCCATCGACTTGAATCCGTTCGAGGCCTGGGCCGGCGGGACGAAGAGCGTTCCGAGAGCCGCTGCGAGAAGAAGGCGCTTCAGAGTGAGGAGCTTCATGCCGATAGCGTAGCCCCCGCGCCTTAAACGGCGCTGAGCGGGGGCTTAACTCCGGCTTAACTGTGCTTTCGCCCGTCGGCAGGCCGACGGGCGAAGGTTTACTTGCCGACGAGGACGACGGAGCTGCGCGGGTTGACGATGTAGAAGCCCTGCGGGTCGAGCTCGACCTCGAGGCCGGGGTCCGCGAAGTCCTCCCCCGGGGGGAGGCTCGTGTCGATGATCCGTCGCCAGCGCTTGCCGCGCGGAGGCGGCGGCAGGTCCACGTGCTGGACCGTGTGGGCGGTGTGGTAGATGAAGAGGAGCGGCGTGTCGAGCATGAAGCAGAGGGTCCTCGACTCGGGGTCGTCCCAGCGCGGTGCGCGCAGGTCGGGCCCGAACCAGGCGACGTCGGGCACGACGTCGCCCTCCTGCCCCTGCCCCAGGTTGAAGCGGCGGCTCTGAAGGATAGGGTAGGCCTTCGTCATCGCGATCGCCTTGCGCACGAAGAGATGGAACTCGGCGTTCTTCTCCAGCAGGCTCCAGTCGAGCCAGCTGAGCTCGTTGTCCTGGCAGTAGGCGTTGTTGTTGCCGCGCTGGGTGCGCAGCATCTCGTCGCCGGCCAGGAGCATGGGGGTGCCGCAGGAGAAGAGAAGATGGCAGATCTGGTTGCGCACGAGCTGGCGGCGGATCTTGAGCACGACGGGGTCGGAGGTGCCGCCCTCGGCGCCGCAGTTCCAGGAGTCGTTCTGGTCGCTGCCGTCGCGGTTCTCCTCTCCGTTGGCCTCGTTGTGCTTGGAGTCGTAGCTGACGAGGTCGTTGAGGGTGAAGCCGTCGTGGCAGGTGAGGAAGTTGATGCTGTTGTAGGCCGAGCGGCCGTCGTCGTTGTAGAGGTCGGCCGAGCCGGTGATCCTCCAGCCGACCTCGCGCAGCATGCCCGCGTCGCCCTTGGCGAAGCGCCGCATGGAGTCGCGGAAGCGGCCGTTCCACTCCGACCAGTCGACCGGGAAGTTCCCCGCCTGGTAGGTTCCGATGTCCCAGGGCTCCGCGATGAGCTTGATGCGGCTGAGGACCGGGTCCTGGGAGACCGCGGTGAAGAACGCCGAGGTCTTGTCATACTCGCCGTCTTTGCGCCCGAGCACCGAGGCGAGGTCGAAGCGGAAGCCGTCGACCTGCAGGACCTCCACCCAGTAGCGCAGGGAGTCCATGAGCAGGCGCACGACGGCGGGGTGGTTCGCGTTGAAGCTGTTCCCGCAGCCGGTGAAGTTGCGGTAGAAGCGCCCCGGCTGTCCGTCGGGGCCGGCCAGCGAGTAGTAGGTCGGGTTGTCGATGCCCCGGAAGGAGATCGTGGGGCCGAGCTCGCTGCCCTCGCCGGTGTGGTTGTAGACGACGTCGAGGATGAGCTCCATGTCGTTGCGGTGGAGCTCCCGCGCGAGGGTCTTGAACTCGTCGACCTGGCAGCCCGGACGACGGCCGGCGGCGTAGGAGGACTCCGGCGCGAAGAAGCCGACGGTGTTGTAGCCCCAGTAGTTGGTCCGGCCGCGCTCGGTGAGGAAGTCCTCGACGTAGAACTCGTGGACGGGGAGGAGCTCGACCGCGTTGACCCCCAGGGACTTGAGGTAGGGGATCTTCTCGATGAAGCCCAGGTAGGTCCCGGGGTGGCGCACCCCGGAGTTCGGGTTCGCCGTGAAGCCCTTGAGGTGGGTCTCGTAGATGATGAGCTTCTCGAGGGGGATCTGGGGCTGCTCGACGCCCTGCCAGTCGAACTCCTCGGAGACGACGATGGACTTGGGGACCCGGCGGGCGTTGTCGTTCTCGGCGAGCGAGAGGTCCTTGCGCGGGTCGTCGGGGTCGTAGGCGAGCAGGCGGTTCTCCTCGTTGCGGAACTTCCCGCTGAGCGCCCGGGCGTAGGGGTCCATGAGCAGCATAGACGAGTTGAAGCGCAGGCCCTGCTCCGGCCGATGGGGCCCGTGCACGCGGTAGCCGTAGAGCTGGCCCGCCTTCAGCCCGTGCACGAAGACGTGCCAGACATAGCGGTCGCGATGCTCGAGGCGGATGACGTCCGAGGGGGCGGAGGAGGGGGAGTCGAAGAGGAGGAGTTCGACGGCCTCGGCGTGCTGGGAGTAGAGCGCGAAGTTGACGCCCTCGGGGATGAGGGTCGCACCGAGAGGGTAGAAATGCCCGGAAGAGGTCTTCTTCGCCATGCGCCGATTATGCGATATAAGGCCGGGAACCCGCTAGGAGTCCTCTCCTTATTATTGCGGGTTCCCGGTCCTTATCCTGCTCCCGGCGTAGCGAAACAGGCATTCGCCTAGACCCGCTCCGAGCAACCCCCAGCAGACTCCCCCAAAAAGAGCCCGATACCTAAGGGAGATGATCTGTGTGCCTGCAAAGGGTGTGCCAAAGAGCGACGAAGAGTAGGGCTGGAGCGATCGCCATAAAACCGAGGAACGGGAAATGGACATGAACGTCCCCGGAAGACGGCATGCAGAACATAAGACCGACGAGATGAATGCTGATGGCGAGAGCAATGCCGGCTAACCAGCACATCCATCGACGCATACTCAGAGACATCGGCGACCCTCAAGGGGATGGGAGGGCGCTGCTCCGTCCGGCAGGGCATGTCGGAGCCCCGTCCGGCTTGTTTGCGGACGGGGTGAGACCTGAGCGGCGGCCCGCGTCACGGGCCGACCGCGTCCCGGCCGAACGGAGCGGTGCCGGGCCCCATCCCCGTAAGCGTCAGCCGCCATGTCGTTTGACGAGATAGCCAAGGGTTTCGAGTTCCTTCTGCACCCGCTCGCGATGGTCGCCCTGGAAGACGAGCGCTCCGCCGTCCACGGTGCCGCCGCAGGCGAGGCGCTTCTTGAGGTCCTTGAGGAGATGCTCCTTCAGGGTGGGATGCATGAGGAGGCCCTCGAGGCGGGTCACCCCGCTCCCTTTGCCCTGGCGGAGGAAGGAGAGCTTAACCGGCTGCGGCTGGGGTCTGCTGGGCTTGTCCATCGTCGCACGTCCTCCCGCGGCGGGCGCGCCGCGCGGCGTCGAGCACCGTCTCGGGGTCCGCGACGTCTTCGAAGAGCAGGGGGCCCGCGTCGGGCGCTTTCGGGACGCCGAGCACGTCGCCGAGTCCGAGGAGCCGCTGAGAGAGGGAGCGGCGCAGGTCCAGGCGTTCGAGGGCGTCGAACTCGAGTTCGCGCGTCGTGTGGAGGAGCAGTCCCTCCCGCGCGCGCAGGCGTTCGCTCGTGATGCGGTAGTCGCGCCGCAGGCGGCGGAGGACGGCGGCCAGGACCGCCGCGAGGGCGCTGGCCGCGCAGACCGATGCGGGCACGGGCCGCTCGGTCCCGAGGAGGAGCCCCGCGAGCACGGCGAGGACCGCGGCGCTCGAGAGCTCGAAGAGGGCCGCGCGCAGGGCGGGACGGCCCCGCCAGAGCAGCTTCTCGGGACTCACCATCGCCGCCGCCGGAGGCGTCCGCGCAGATCGCGCGCGTGGGCGGGGCCGAAGAACACCGCGTAGTTGAGGATCCCCGCCGCGGTCGTCAGGCGGGAATCCCAGCTTCCGGCGAGCAGCGTCCAGAGGATCCCCGCCCAGGCGAAGGCCGCCAGCCATTTGACCTTGACCGGCAGGACGAAGAAGAGGAGGAGTTCGAAGTCGGGGAAGAGGGCCGCGAAGGCGAGGAAGATGCTCGCGTTGAGCGGCATGTTCGAGAGGCCGCGCCCGGTCGCCAGCGAGGCGCCGAGGAGGGCGAGCGCCCCGAGGAGGTAGAAGAGGTTGAAGCGGAAGTCTCCCCATTCGCGCTCGAGGGCGCCGGCATAGACGAAGAGCAGGTAGAGCCAGAGGAGCATCCAGACGGGGTGCGTCGTCGGAGGGACGAAGAGGAAGGTCAGGGCGCGCCAGGGCTGCCCCGAGACGAGGAGAGCGGGGTCGAGGGCGAGCAGGGACGGGAAGTCCGGCTTGACCAGCGAGAGCGCCCAGACCGCGGCGTTCATCGCGACGATGAAGAGCCCGAGGTTCTCCAATGCCCAGGGGCCCAGTCTGCGCTCGAGCCGTCCGATCCAGCCGGGGAGTTCAGCCATATCGCACGGCTATTCTATATTTATAGAATGCCGGACACATGCAGGATCAGCGCAACCTCGTCTGGATGGACCTCGAGATGACCGGCCTGGAGCCCGACCGGGACCGCATCCTCGAGATCGCCACCATCATCACCGACGGCCAGCTCAACACCCTGGCCGAGGGGCCCGTGCTCGCCATCCACCAGCCGCCGGAGGTCCTCGAGCGGATGGACCCCTGGTGCGTCGAGCATCACGGGTCCTCGGGCCTGACCCAGCGCTGTCTGGAGTCCAAGGTCACCGTCGAGGAAGCGGAGCGGATGACGCTGGATTTCGTCCGGGAGTACTGTCCGAACCGCGCGGTCCCGCTCTGCGGGAACTCCATCCATCAGGACCGGCGCTTCCTCGTGCGCTACATGCCGAAGCTCAACGAGTACCTGCACTACCGGATCGTGGACGTGAGCTCCTTCAAGGAAGTCCTGGAGCGCTGGTACCGCGACGATTTCGCCCGCCCCAGCAAGCGCAAGTCCCACCTCGCGCTGGATGATATCCGGGAGTCCATCCTCGAGCTCTCCGAGTACCGCAAGCGCTTCTTCGTCCCCATAAAGCCCGACTAGCCGGTGGCCCTCCCTTCATGGGGAGGGGGGATGGTCAGGAGACGAACGGAGTGTCTTCGAGCTTCGATATGAAGCGGCCGCCCAGAAGGTAATACAGCATCTTCGTCCCCTCGAGTACGGCGCTGCGCGCGAGGTCCTGGCGCGTCCACCAGCGGCGGGTGAACTCCTCGTAGGGCGTCGCGCAGACGAGGACCTTCGTGCCGGGCAGGGCCCGACGGAAGACGAGCCGCGCACGGCGTGCATGCCAGCGCGAGGTCACGACGAGGACGGTCTTGCCCCGCAGGTCGAGCGACCGTCGCAGGGCGAGGGCCTCGTTGACCGTGCTCATCACCCCGTCCCCATAGAGTCGGATCCGCGCGGGGGGGACCCCCAGGCGCAGGAGGATGTCGCGGTGGACCTCCTCCTCCGCCGGTATGCGCGTGCCCAGAGCGAGGGCCTTGAGCTCGGCCGGGGCGCGGTAGGGGCGCGAGACCCAGACCTCGGGCGCGAGGCCGTGCTTGTAGAGGTCTGCGGCGTGGAAGGGTCGGGAGTAGGCGCCGGCGAGGAGGACGATGAGGTCGGCCTTCCGCGGCTCGTCGGAGCAGTCCAGCCACCAGGCCGTCGCGGCGAGCCCGGCGGCGGCGGCGCAGACGAGTGCGGCGGCTCCCAGAAGGAGCCGCCGCAGGGGCTTGGGAAAAGGCGCAGGGAAGTTCATGCGTCCCGACGGGGTTCCCCGTCGAGGGACTCCGTCAGTTCCCTTCGGACTTGCGGCCGTGCGCGCCGCAGGAGCACTGGCACCACTCGGGGTGCGGCTGCCCTTCGCGCCAGCCCTTCTCCTCGAGGTTCGTCTTCACCCAGCAGGGGTAGCAGAGCATGAGGCGGTTGATGGGCTTGTTCTCTCCGCAGCGGCGGCAGAGACCTCGGGACGGCGGGCTCGGCTTGTCGATCTTGTCGAGGTCGACGTCCTTCTCGGTCGCCTCGTCTTCCTCGGCGGAGGGCTCGCGGGACTTCGCGAGGATCTCCTCGAGGAGTCGGTCCACTTCGGTCTGGGTCTCGGTCGCCATGGTCACTCCCGCGCCGGCGGTTCGCTCCACCGGCCGTTCTTCCGGATGAGCGCGATGAGGGCGTCGTCGGCCTCGGCGGAGGGGACGCCCTTCTGCACGCAGTCCTTCCCGACGTAGAGATTGATCTTTCCCGGCGCGCCGCCGACGTAGCCGAAGTCCGCGTCCGCCATCTCGCCCGGACCGTTGACGATGCAGCCCATGACGGCGATCTTGACCCCCTTGAGGTGGCGCACGCGCGCGCCGATGCGGGCGGAGGCGCTCTGGATGTCGAAGAGCGTGCGGCCGCAGGAGGGGCAGGAGACGAGCTCGGCCTTCACGACGCGCGCGCCCGCGCCCTGCAGGACGTCGTAGAGCAGACGGAGCGACTCGGCGGGTCGGAGCCCCGAGACGATCCCGGCGCTGTCGCCGAGCCCGTCGCAGAGGAGCCCTCCGACGAGCAGAGAGGCCTCGAGGACCCGCAGTTCGGCGTCCTCCTGGGCGGGGGCGCGCAGGTGGAGCGGGGCCTTCGAGCCGGCCGCGGCCAGCCGCGCGCAGAGCAGGCGGTACTCCTGGAGCGGGGAGCGGCCCTCCGCGGACGCGCACAGCTGCGCGAGCGCGGGGACGCCCTCGCGGCGGCAGACGGCCTCCCGCGCGGCGCAGTGCCCGGCGTCGCGGCCGGAGGCGAGGACGGGCTTCCCGGCGGTCTTCGCCGCCCGCACGAAGCCGGCCCAGGCCTCCTCGTCGGGGGCGCAGAAGGCGGCGAGGTCGCAGAGCGGGAGCCCCTCGCTCAGGAGCGCGGGGTCCCTGAAGCGGGCGAGGAAGGCGAGGCGCGAGGAGTGTGCGCCGAGGGCCGCGCGCAGGTCCTTCAGGCGGGTCCGGTCCGCGGGCGCCGCGACCTCGAGCTCCAGCACCTCGGGCTCGAGCTCTCCGCCGCGCAGGAGCGCCTCGATCTCCTCGGCGCCGACGCCCGCGTCGACGGCCGCGAAGGCCCGCACGGGGTGGCGCTCTCCGATGCGGAAGGGTCCGACCCGGACGGACGCGCTCTCCCGCCGGGCGTAGGAGAAGAGGTCGGCGCAGAAGGGGGCCGGGGCTTCGACCGGGGCCGGCGGCGGGGGCGCGGCGGGCCCGAAGCGGCGCGCGAGCGCGCGGCAGACCGGGAGCTCGAACTCCGGGTCCTCGGTGAGGGAGACGCGGATCGTGTCGCCGAGCCCGTCCTCGAGGAGGGCGCCGATGCCGATGGCCGACTTGATGCGTCCGTCGACTCCGCCGCCGGCCTCCGTGACGCCGAGGTGGAAGGGGTAGTCCATGCCGGCCTCGGACATGCGCGAGGAGAGGAGGCGATAGGCCGCGACGGTGACCTTGGGGTTGGAGGCCTTCATGGAGAAGACGAGCTCGCGATAGCCGAGCTTCTCGCAGATCCGCGCGTACTCGAGCGCGGACTCGACCATCCCGGCGGGGGTGTCCCCGTAGCGGTTGAGGATGCGGTCCGAGAGGGAGCCGTGGTTGGCGCCGATGCGCAGCGCGCGGCCCAAGCGCTTGAGCTTCTCGACGAGGGGGGTGAAGGCCTCCTCGATGCGCGCGAGCTCTCGGGCGTACTCGGCTTCCCCGCCTCCGCGCGAGGCGGAGCGCTTGCTGTCGGCGAAGTTCCCGGGGTTGATGCGGACCTTCTCGACGAACTCGGCCGCCTCGAGGGCGGCCTGGGGGGAGAAGTGGATGTCGGCGGCGAGAGGGACGTCGACGCCTCGGCGCAGGAGCCCGGCCTTGATGCGGCCGAGCGCGCGGGCGTCCTCGACGGTCGGGGCGGTGACGCGCACGAGCTCGCAGCCCGCCTCGACGAGCCGCAGGGCCTGGGCGACGGCGGCCTCGACGTCCGAGGTCGCCGTCGTGGTCATCGACTGGAGGCGGATGGGCTCGTCGCCGCCGATCGCGAGCTTCCCGGCCCGCACGACGCGGGTGCGGCGGCGGCCGTAGCGGAAAGGGTCGGAGCCGGGGAAGAGGCGCTGGAGCGTCGCTGCGGGGGAGGCCATCGGCGCCGTCATTATACCATTTCCCCGTCGGGAGAGGGACCGGCGCAGATTGAAAAGTCCTTTCGTTTCCGGCATAATCCCTCCATGACCCGACCTCGAACCCTTCTCATCCTCGCGTTGCTCGCCTTCCTGGCGTCCCCGCCGTACGCGCAGACCCCCGAGAAGGAGTTCTACAGCGTGAAGCCCGTGAAGGTCTCCGTGCGCGAAGAGCCCGAGACGACGGCGAAGAAGCTGTGGACGATGTGGAAGTTCTGTCCGGTCGAGGTCGTCAGCTACCGCGGCGACTGGGTCCGCGTGCGGGACTTCGAGGGCGACCTGGGCTGGCTGAGGAAGGTCGACCTTTCGGAGATCCCGACGGTCGCGGTCGTCCGCAAGGACGTCGCCCTGCGCAAGTCCCCGGCGAAGGACGGGAAGGTCCTCTGGCTGCTCGAGAAGGGCTATGCCCTGCGCGTCTTCGGCGCGAAAGGGGACTGGCTCGAGGTCTCGGACCTCGACTCCGCGTCCGGCTGGCTTCGAACCGAGGACGCCTGGGGCGCGCCGCCGCCGCCCTCCGCCCCGCCGGAACGGTGAACGTCGTCCTCGTCGAGCCGGAGATCCACTTCAACACCGGGAACGTCGGCCGCACCTGCGTCGGCACGCGCACGACCCTCCATCTCGTCGGCAAGCTCGGCTTCTCCCTCGAGGACAAGGAGATCCGGCGCTCCGGTCTGGACTACTGGCCGAAGCTCGACCTGCGGCTGCACGCGGACTTCGACGCCTTCCTCCTCCGCGCCGGACCCCGGGCCGAGCTCTTCTTCTTCAGCGCGGAGGGCGGCAAGAGCTTCTGGGAGGGGCGCTATCCGTCGGACGCCTACCTCGTCTTCGGGAAGGAGTCCGTGGGGCTGCCGACGGAGCTGCGGGAGCGCTACCGCGAGCGGCTCTTCTCGGTCCCCTACCGCTGCGGCGACGTGCGCTCCTACAACCTCTCCACGACCGCCGGCGTCGTCCTTTTCGAAGCCCTCCGCCAGAACTCCTGGAAGCCGTGAAACAGCGCCGGGGGCCCCTGTCGGGGTCCCCGGCGCTGTTTCACGAGGGCTTCGTTCTGCCGAGACTGCGGCCTGAAATCCCCGGTCAGGGAGCTCCGGTCAAGGAGCCACCGGGCGGTTGCACTTCGGGCACCAGCCGCCCAGCTTATCGTTGGGGTTCTTGCGCCCGAGCCGCACGATCGCCTTGCAGCCGGGGCAATAGACGTCGAGTCCGTTGAGTTCGATCTTAGGGAAATCCTTCTCGAAGACCCCGCGGTCCGTATAGCGCGGCGTCAGCCAGGCACCGATCTTCATGGGCGGCCTCCCCGCTTCTCCTCGACGAGCTTCTCGAGCTCTCTGGGGATGGAGAAGCGCATGTTCTCCCCGACCGTCTCGTCCTCGAGCACTTCGCGCACGCCGTACTCGCGGCGGCAGTGCGTGATGACTTCCTGCACCAGCACCTCGGGCGCGGAGGCCGAAGCCGTGAGACCGAGGGTCTTCACGCCCGCGAGCCACTCCGGGCGGATGTCGGCGGCGTTCTCGATGAGATAGGAGGGGCGGCCGAGCTTCTCCGCCACCTCGCGCAGGCGAAGCGAGTTCGAGCTGTTCGGCGCGCCGAGCACGAGCAGCAGGTCCACCCGGGGAACCAGCGACTTGACCGCGTTCTGCCGGTTCTGGGTCGCGTAGCAGATGTCGCCCTTCGCCGGCCCCGCGAGCTTCGGGAAGCGGCGCTTGAGGACGGCGACGATGCCGGCCGTGTCGTCGAGACTCAGCGTCGTCTGCGTGAGGTAGGCGACCCTCTCCGGGTCCGGGACGATGACTCCCTCGGCTTCCTCCACGGAGCCGACGACCCGGATGGCGTCGGGCGCCTCCCCGAGCGTGCCGATGGTCTCGATGTGGCGGCGGTGGCCGATGAGGATGATGGCGTAGCCCGCCTTCGCGTACGAGACCGCCTCGAAGTGGACCTTCATGACGAGCGGGCAGGTGGCGTCGATGACCCGGAGCTTGCGCTCGGCGGCCTCCCGGCGCACCTCCGGACCCACTCCGTGCGCTGAGAAGATGAGCCAGGAGCCCGGAGGGACCTCGGAGAGCTCCTCGACGAAGACGGCGCCCTTGCGGCGCAGTTCCTCGACGACGTGCCGGTTGTGGATGATCTCGTGACGCACGTAGACGGGCCCGCCGCAGACTTCGAGGGCCTTCTCCACGACGTCGATGGCCCGCACGACTCCGGCGCAGAAGCCGCGCAGGTGCGCGAGGACCAGGGTGTCGACGCGGACGGCGCCCGCCGGGACGCTCACCGGAGCTCCGCCTCCGTCCTCGCGGCGACCCAGGAGGCCACGCGGTCGGCGACGCGCTCCGGGCTGAGGCCGTAGGCGTCCCAGAGCAGGGGCAGCGAGCCGTGGGTGCAGAAGGCGTCGGGCAGGCCGATGCGCAGCACCGCCGGGCGCACGCGCTCGGAGAGCTCCGGCGCGGGCCCGTTCTGGAGGCCGGAGACCGCCTCGAGCACGGCGGAGCCGAAGCCGCCGTCGAGGACGTGGTCCTCGAGCGTCACGAGTCGCGGGGTCTTCTCCAGAGCTTCGGCGAGGAGCCGGCGGTCGAGCGGCTTGACGAAGCGCATGTTGAGCACGCCGGCGGAGATCCCGCGCTCGGCGAGGAGCTCCGCGGCCCTCAGCGCCGGGTAAACGGTGGCGCCGATCGCGCAGAGGGTGACGTCCGTCCCTTCCCGCAGCCGCGCGCCCTTCCCGATCCTCAGGGGTTCCGGAGCGGCGTCGAGCGGGATGCCGGTGCCGCAGCCGCGCGGATAGCGGATCGCGACGGGGGCGTCGAGGTCGAGCGCGGTCTTGAGCATGTGCTGGAGCTCGTTTTCGTCGGCAGGCGCCATGATCGTCATATGCGGGATCATGCGCAGCAGGGCGAAGTCGAACACCCCGTGATGGGTGGGGCCGTCCTCCCCGACGAGGCCGCCGCGGTCGAGGCAGATCACGACGGGGAGCTTCTGGAGGCAGACGTCGTGCTCGATCTGGTCGTAAGCGCGCTGGATGAAGGAGGAGTAGATGGCCACGACCGGCTTGAGGCCGGCGGCCGCGAGGCCCGCGGCGAAGGTCAAGGCGTGCCCCTCGGCGATGCCGACGTCGTAGTAGCGCTTGGGGAAGCGGTCGCGGAAGAGGTCCGTTCCCGTCCCCTCGGGCATGGCCGCCGTGATGGCGACGATCTTCTGATCGTCCTCGGCGAGGCGCACGAGGGTCTTGCCGAACACGGAGGTGTAGGAGGGGGGCGCCGGCTTCGGCGGCGCCATGCGGCCCGTCTGAACCTCGAACTTCCCCGGGCCGTGCCACATCAGGGGGTCCTCCTCGGCGTGGGCGTAGCCCTTCCCCTTCTGGGTGACGCAGTGCACGAGCACGGGGCCCTTGAGCTCCTTGATGTGCCGGAGCACGCGCACGAGCTGGTCGAGGTCGTGTCCGTCGATGGGGCCGAAGTAGGCGAAGCCCATCTCCTCGAAGAGCATGCCGGGGAAGAGGAGCACGCGGGCGCGCTTGGCGACGCGCAGGACCACCGAGCCCCAGAACTTGAAGCGCGCGAGGAACTTCTCGATGGACTTCTCGGCGTTGCGGACGGCGCCGAGGGTCAGCAGGCGCGTGAGGAAGACGCCGAGCGCCCCGACCCGGTGGGAGATGAAGCGCTGGTTGTCGTTGAGGATGACCAGGAGGTCGCTCTGCAGCATCCCGGCGTTCTGCAGGCCCTCGAAGCTCTCCCCGCCGGTCATGCAGCCGTCGGAGACCACGGCGACGACCTTGTGCTCCTCGCCGCGGACGTCGCGGGCGGCCGCGAAGCCGAGCGCGGCGGAGATGGCGGTGGAGGCGTGCCCGGCGCCGAAGGCGTCGTGCTCGGATTCGTCGCGCCGCAGGAAGCCCGAGAGGCCGTTGAATTGCCGGATGGTGTGAAAGCGCTCGAGGCGGCCGGTCAGGAGCTTGTGAGCGTAGGACTGCTGTCCCGTGTCCCAGAGGAGGCGGTCGCGCGGACTGTCGAAGACGTAGTGGAGCGCGACGGCGATCTCGGTGGCGCCGAGGCTCGAGCTGAGATGCCCGCCGGTCTTCGAGACGGTCTCGAGGATCTTCTGACGGATCTCGGCGGCGACGAGCGGAAGCTTCTCGGGCGGCAGACGCTGGAGGTCCCGGGGTCCGCGGATGTTCTGAAGCAGTTCCATGTGAAGCCTCCTAACGGTCTCGTGAGACGATGAAATCGGCCAGCGCGAGCAGGGGCTCGGCCTTCGCCCCGAAGACGGCGACCCGGCGGCGGGCCTTCTGCGCGAGCGTGCGCGCGAGCTCGCGCGAGCGCTCGAGGCCGTAGATGCGCACGTAGGTGAGCTTCCGGTTCTCGGAGTCGGAGCCGCGCTTGCCGAGCTTCTTCTTGTCCCCGACCACGTCGAGGACGTCGTCGGCGATCTGGAAGGCGAGCCCGGTGGCCAGGCCGTAGTCGCGCAGGGCCGCGCGCCGCGCGGGGCTCGCTCCGGCGAGCACGGCGCCGGCCTCGAGGCTCGCGGTGATGAGGGCCGCGGTCTTGTGGGTGTGGATGTAGTCGATGAGCCCGCGGGCCTCGCGGCCGCCCGCGCGGCGGAGCATGGCGTCGCTCCAGCCTTCCGCGTCGATGTCCGCGACCTGCCCGCCGACCATCCCGCGCGCGCCCGAGCCGGCCGCGATGACGCGGACGAGCTCGGCGGCGGAGCGGCCGTCGAGGCGCAGGTCGGCCGCGTTCTCGGCGGCGAGCTCGAAGGCGAGGGTCAGCAGCGCGTCGCCGGCGAGGATCGCGAGGGCCTCTCCGTAGACCTTGTGGTTGGTGGGCTTCCCGCGGCGCAGGTCGTCGTCGTCCATCGCGGGGAGGTCGTCGTGGATGAGCGAGTAGGTGTGGATCATCTCGAGGGCGCAGGCCGTCTTGAGCGCGCGGCGTCCCGGGAGACCGCAGCATTCGGCCGCGGTCATGACGAGGGCCGGGCGCAGACGCTTGCCGCCCGCCATCAGCGAGTAGAGCATGGAGTCCTTCACGCGGGGGGGCGCGGGGGCGAGGAAGGGGATGGGGGCGGCTGTGCGCCGCGCGAGGAGGCGTCGGAGCTCGGTCTCGACGAGCCGTCCCTGGGAGGAAAGGAAGCGTCCAAGGTCGAAAGTCATGCGGGCGTCACCTCTTCGAGCCAGCGCCTCAGGAAGGCGCAGAGTCTGTCCATCGCGGGCCGCTGCCGTCCGGCGAGCCGGAACATGCGGGGCAGCTCCCGCCAATTGCGCAGCCCGTAGGCCGCGAGGGTCCAGGGGGCGTCGTCGGCGGGGGCTTCCGAGGGGGCCGCTTCGGACGCGGCGTCGAGGATGACCCGCGCCGCCATGAACGGGAGGCCGCGCTCGGCGGCCCAGGAGCGCAGGGTCGCGCTCTCCATGTCCACCGCGGCCGCGCGCTGAGCCGCTCCCAGCGCGCGCTTCTGAGAGGGCTCCGTGAGCACGCGCTCGGAGTCCGCGAGCGGGCCCAGGTGGAGCGGCCCGGCGCCGGCCGCGGCCTTGCGGGCGGCCTCGAGCCAGTCCTGCGGGGCTCCGCGAAGGTCGATGACGAGCTCCCCGGGCCGGAGGTCGTCGCGCAGCGCGCCGGCGAAGCCGACGCTGACGAGCGCGCGCACGGGGGCGTCCTTCAGGGACGCGAGCGCCCCGCGCGTCCTCTCCGCGCCGACACCCGTGCGGAGCAGCCCGAGCTCCCGTCCGGCGCAGCGGCCGACGCGCAGCGGCCCCACGGCGCGCAGACCGAAGGCGTCGCAGAGGGGGCGGGTCTCCCAGGGGGTCGCGGCGGCGAGGAGGATCAAGCGCTCTCCTTGCGTCGGGCGGACGGGACGTAGCCGTTGTCCTCGAACCACTCCACGGCGTCCTTGAAGGCCTCCCGGGCGGGAGTCTGAGGAAGACCGAGCTCGCGAACGGCCTTCGAGGCGTCGTAGAACATGTGGTAGCGCGACATCCTCACCGCGTCGAGGGGAGCGATGGGCAGGGCGCCGGTCACGCGGCAGCGCGCGGTGTCCACCGCGGCGAAGGCCCAGGCGACGGCGTACGGCGTGCGGAAGCGCGGGGCGCTCAGGCCCGTGATCTGCGCGAGGAGGTCGAGGGACTGCTTGAGCGTGAGGTTCTGCCCGCCGAGGATGTAGCGCTCCCCGACGCGGCCCTTGAGCGCCGCGAGCCAGTGGCCCAGCGCCGCGTCGCGCACGTGCACGATGTTCAGCCCCGTGTCGACGTAGGAGGGCATGCGCCGGTTGAGGAAGTTCACGACGATGGCGCCCGTCGGGGTGGGCTTCACGTCCCAGGGCCCGATGGGGGTGGACGGGTTCACGACGACGACGGGGGCGCCCTTCGCGGCGAGTTCGAGCGCGGCCCGTTCGGAGAGCCACTTCGACTTCTTGTAGACGCCGACGATCTCGGAAGGGTCCCGGTACTCGCTGCCCTCGTCCGAGGGGGTCAGGGAGCCCGGGCGCGGCGGCTTGATCGCGGCGACGCTCGAGCAGTGGACGATGCGCTCGGCGCCCGCCGCGTGCCCCTCCTCGATGACGTTGCGGGTCCCGTCGACGTTGGCCGCGAGCATGGCCTGCGGGTCGGGGACCCAGATGCGGTAATCGGCGGCGACGTGGAAGACGTAGCGGACCCCGCGGCAGCCTTCGCGCAGGCTCGCGCGGTCGAGCAGGTCGCCGGTCACGAGCTCGACGGGAAGGCCCTTGAGGTTGTGGAGCTCGGCGCCCTTGCGCGCGAGCGCCCGGACTCTCAGCCCCTTCTCGAGGAGGAGGCGCACGAGGTTCGCGCCGACGAAGCCGGTCCCGCCGGTGACGAAAGCCGCGTCCACTATCTTTTCTCCTTGCAGCCGCAGGCCGGCGGCTGGGCGTCGGCGGCGGGCGTCGCCGGACGCGGAGCGGGGACCTCGGACTTGGCGGGCCCGCTCGAGGCCGCGTAGTCCAGCACCATCTCCAGGAAGCGGCCGAACGAGGAGAAGGAGTCGACGACGGAGGTCGGCTCGTAGCCCACGTGGGCCATGCAGTTCGCGCATTTCGGGTTGCCCGAAGCGCGGCCGTAGGCCTTCCAGTCCGTCGTCGCGAGGAGCTCCGCGAAGGTCTTCGCGGGCTCACCCTCGGAGATGAGGTAGCAGGGCCGCTGCCAGCCCAGGACGCTGCGCAGGGGGGTTCCCCAGGGGGTGCAGTCGTAGTCGCGCCGGCCCTCGAGGAAGTCGAGGTAGAAGGGGCTGTGGTTGAAGATCCAACCCTTCTTCCTCCAATCCTTGAGCGCCGCGCGGAACCACGCGCGCGTCCCCTCGTTCTTGAGGAACCGGTCCTGCACCGGGGCTTTCTCGTAGGCGTAGCCGGGGGAGATCGTGATGCCGTCGATCCCGAGCGCCATGAGGTCGTCGAAGAAGCCGCGGAAGACCTCGGGGTCCTGCCCCTCGAAGACCGTCGTGTTGGTGAAGACGTGGAAGCCCTTCTCCTTCGCGAGGCGGATCGCCGAGACCGCGGTCTTGTAGACGCCCTCGCGGCAGACCGCGTGGTCGTGGACCTTCTCCGGGCCGTCGAGGTGCACGCTGAACATGAACTGCGAGGAGGGCTTGAAGCGGCCGATGTTCTTCTCGAGGAGGAGCGCGTTCGTGCAGAGGATGACGTAGTGCCCGCGGGCGATGAGCCCCTCGACGATCTCCGTGATCTGCGGATGGATGAGCGGCTCTCCGCCGGCCACCGTGACGATGGGGGCGCCGCACTCCCGGGCGGCCTCCCAGCACTCTTCGGGGGTCATGCGCTTGCGCAGGATGTCGACGGGATACTGGATCTTCCCGCAGCCGGCGCACTCGAGGTTGCAGGCGAAGAGGGGCTCGAGCATGAGCACGAGCGGGTAGCGCTCGTCGCGGGAGAACTTGCGCGAGAGGATGTACTTGAACACGGCCAGCTGCATGCGGATCGGGACGGCCATCAGACCTCCGGAGGATTCGGCGTCAGAACGACGTCTTCAAGCGCTGCAGTTCGCTGCGGTAATGTCCGAGCGCGAGCAGCGGGAAGTTGTCGCGGTAGAGCGTGTACTCGAGGTAGAAGACGCGGGGGAAGCCCGTGCCGGTGTACTCCGTCTCGTCCCAGGTCCCGTCGGGGCGCTGGGTCGCGATCAGGTGCTCGACCCCGCGCTCGACGGCGGGGGAATCGGAGCGTCCGGCGGCCATCAGGGCCATGACGGCCCAGGCGGTCTGGGCGGGCGTCGCGGGACCCTCGCCCTTGCGCGCGGGGTCGTCGTAGGTCGCGCAGGTCTCTCCCCAGCCGCCGTCCGGGAGCTGGACGGACTCGAGCCAGTCGGCGGCCTTCTGGATCTCGGGGGCGCCCATGTCGTAGCCGATGGCGGCCAGGCCGCGCAGGGACTGCCAGGTCCCGTAGATGTAGTTGACGCACCAGCGGCCGTACCAGGAACCGTCCTCCTCCTGCTCGGCGAGGAGGAATTCCACGGAGGAATGCACGGCGGGGTAGCTCTCGTCGTAGCCGATGTAGCCGAGGAATTCGAGCACGCGGCCGGAGACGTCGACGGTCGGCGGGTCGATCATGGCGTTGTGGTCGGCGAAGGGGATCTTCGTGAAGATGTACTTCGTGTTGTCCTTGTCGAACGCTCCCCAGCCGCCGTTGCGCGACTGCATGGAGAGCAGCCAGTGTAGGCCGCGCAGGCAGGCCTTCTCGCGCAGGTGCGCGTCGGCTTCGTCGAGGTCCACGTGGCGCAGCGCGAGCATCACCATCGCGGTGTCGTCGATGTCCGGGTAGAAGGCGTTGTTGAACTCGAAAGCCCAGCCCCCGATGGGGCCGGCGGGGTTCGTGTAGCGCCAGTCCCCGGCGCGGCGGATCTCCTTGGAGATGAGCCAGCGCGCGGCGCTCACGAGCGCCGGATGGCGGCGGTCGAGCCCGGACTCGGCGAGGGCGATGAGGGAGATGGCGGTGTCCCAGACGGGGGAGACGCACGGCTGCATCTCGATCTTGTCCGGGCCGCGGTCGAGCTCGAGGGTCTCGAGGTGCTCGATCTGCTTCTTGAGCCGCGGGTCGCTGTCGGGATAGCCGAGGGCCTTCATCGCCATGATCGTGTTGACGATGCCGGGATAGATGGCGCCCAGCCCGTCGGAATCCTGGAGGCGCTCGAGCATCCAGTCCTCGGCGAGGCGCAGCGCCCAGGTGCGGATCCAGTGCCCGCCGCGGCCCTCCATGCCCTTGAGGAGCGAATCCCAGAGGAGGAAGAAGTTCGTCCAGGAGACCACCTCGTGCGGCGGCACGGCTTCGCTCAGAGGGATGTGGCGGCGGGAATCGGGGAAGAGCTCGTCGAGCCGCGCGTGGGGGGGGCAGACGAGCGTCGGGCGCTCGGACCAGATGATGGTGAGCGGGACGACGATGGCCCGGGTCCAGGACGACATCTCGTAGATGTTGAAATAGAACCAGTTCGGGAACAGCATGAGCTCGGGCGGGATGGAAGGGACCCCTCGCCAGTCGTAGAGTCCCCACATGGCCATGTAGAACTTGCTGTAGGTGTTGACCTTGTGGATGCCGCCGAGCTTGGCGATGCGCTCGCGGGCGCGGCGCATCGAGGGCTCCTCGGGACCGCGCCCGGCGAACTTGAGCGCCCAGTACGCCTTGACCGTGGCCGAGATCTCGGAGGGGCCGTTGCGGTAGATGGGCCAGCCGCCGTCGGCGTTCTGCTGCTCGAGGATGAAGTTCGCGTAGCGGCGCACCTTCGGCGAGTCCCCGCGCCCGAGGAAGTTCAGCAGCATGACCGTGTCGGAGTCGATGGTCGTGTCCGCGCGCAGGTCGGCGAGCCAGTAGCCGTCCTCCGTGTTCTGCCTGCGCAGGAGCGCTTCCTGGGACTTGCGGATGGCCTCCTCGAGGACCGAGGGGACCTCGTGCTCGGACCCTTCGTCCGCGGACGGCTTGAGACGCTCCGCCCACTGCCGGGGCTTGCGGAACATCGGGCGACCGAAAGGGGCGAGCCAGTCCTGTACGTACTTTCTGACCATTTAGATGTCCATTATACCATTAATGCATGGCCGCCTCTTCCGCTTGACCGCGCCCCCGATTTGAGCGAGAATCCCTCCCTCGGATGGATAGGACCGGCATCTGCCTCGTCGGCTGCGGACACTACGCGGCGGCCCATGCGGGAGCGCTCTCCCGCATGGGCGTCGCACGCCTCTATTTCGCGGGGCGGGACCCCGTCCGCTCCGCGGACTTCGCCGCCCGCCACGGGGGAGAGGCGCTGCCCTCCTTCGAGGCGGCGTGCGACGACCCGCGCGTCGGGGGCCTCATCCTCTGCGTGCCGCACGACCTGCACCGCCGCTTCGCCGAGCGGGCGGTCGCTTCGGGCAAGGCCGTCCTGCTCGAGAAGCCCCTGGCCCACACCCTCGAGGACGGGGAGGCCCTCGCCCGCCTCGACGCCCGTCGGCTGCTGGTCGGCGAGAACTACGCTTTCATGCCGTTCGTCCCCGCGGCGGTGCGGCTGCTGCGGGAGGCCGTCGTCGGCCGCCCCCGCGGGGTCTGCGCCGTCCACTCCAAGCGCTACGCGCCCGCCGGCTGGCGCCTGCGCAAGGAGCGCATGGGCGGCGGGCTGCTCGCGGACGTCGGGCCGCACTACCTGCGGCTGCTCCAGATCCTGCTCGGCCCGCTGCGCCGCGTGCGCCTGCTCGAGGCGCGCCGCCCCATCGCGGCGATGGAGGGGGAGTCGGAGTTCCGGCTCGCCCTCGACTTCGGGGAGGGCGTGGAGGGGACCTTCGAGGCCTCGTGGGACCGCGACTGGGACCGCTCGGTCCCGAACGTGCTCGTCGAAGGGGACGGGGGCGCGCTGGCCTATACCTGCGACCGGGCCTACATCGAACTGCGCGGAGACACCCTGCGCCGCGTCCCCATCGACGCCTCCGATCCGATGGGGAAGGAGACGCTTCTGCGCCACTTCCTCGAAGTCGTCGGGGGTGCGGCCCCCGCCGTCGACGCCGTGAAGGCCCTGCAGGACCTGCGCGCCGTCGACGCGGCCTATCGTTCCGCCGCGAGCGGGCGCTGGGAGGCCGTCGGCCCGTGACCGGCACGCTCCTCGCCTCCCTCCTCCTCGCCTCCTCCGCGTTCTGCGCCGGGCCGGAGGACCCCGTCGTCCCGACGAGCGCCGAGGAGCGCGTGAAGATCGACGCCGTGCGCAAGCTCCGCGCGAAGGACGACCCCGCGAACGTCGAGCAGCTCGCCGCCGCTCTCGCGGGGGAGCCGTCCGCGGCGGTGCGCCGAGAGCTCCTGCGCACGCTCGCGAGCGGCCGGCACGTCGGGACGCGCGCGCTGCGGGCCGTCGCCTCGGCGATGTCCGGCGACCTCGACCATCTCGCGCGGCGCGAGGCGGCCGTCCTCTCGCTGGCCTTCCCCGGAGGCGCTCCGCTCGAGGCGGGGGACCTCTTTCTGCTCGAAGAGGCGAACCCGGAGAGCCGCGCCGCCTACTGCCTCGCGGCCGCGACCGCGAGCGCGCACGCCGCCGACCCCGAGCTCACCCGCATCCTCGCGCGCACGCTGCTCGAGGACGCGGAGCCGCCCGCCCGTCTGGCGGCCGCTCGAGCGCTCGCGCGGCGGGGCGACCGCCGCGCGCTCACGGCGGCGACGACCGCCGCGCAGAAGGACGCCGACGAATCCGTCCGCCGCGAAGCCGCGGCCGCGGTGCGCGCGCTCGCGAAGGTCCCGCGCGTCGCGCCGAAGCCCGTCCGGAAGACCGAGCCGCCGCGGCCTCGCGCCGTCAAGGGCAAGGACGAATGCCCGGCGCCCAACGGCTGGTGCGAGTGTTCGAACGGGCCCATCTTGAAGGCGCCCGCGCGCTGCATGCCGCTCGAGGACTGCGAATACGCCTACGAGAACACCTACTCCCGCCACGGCTATCAATGCCGTTGGAACAAGCGCGTCCTGGACTAGGGACGACCGACGGATGAAGGAGAGAAGGAGGCCCGAAAGGGCCTCCTTTATTCGTAACTGATCGAGAGGACTTCGAGTTCGAGGTCGCCGGCGGGGCGCTTCCAGAGGACGCGTTCGCCGGGCTTCGCGCCGAGGAAGGCCTGCGCCAGCGGCGAGGTCCAGCTGAGCGCGGGGGAAGGGGAGCGCTCCCCGTCCGCGTCGGCCGCCTCGTCCTCTCCGACGATGCGCACGCGGCTCTCGCCTTCGGCGCCGCGGTAGACGACCGTCGCGCCGAAGAAGACGCGGTCGGCGGGACGTCCTCCCGGGCTCACGAGGATGGCGCTGTCGAGGCGTCCCTGATAATGGACGAGGTCGCGTTCGACGCGCCGCAGACGCTGTCCGGCCGCGGGGTCGGCCGCGTCGGGCTTGAGCGCCTCGCGTTCGCGCGCGAGCGCCGCGACGCGCTCGCGCAGTACCTCGAGACCGTGCGACGTCACGTAGTTGGGCTGCCCGCTCTGCGGGCGGGGCGGCTCCTCGTCGGGGGCGGCGTCCTCGCGGATGAAGGCCCTGCTCATGGGATGGGGGAAAAGTGTCAGCCGGGGATGGGATTCGAACCCACAACCTATCGCTTACGAAGCGATTGCTCTGCCGTTGAGCTACCCCGGCGTCGGGTCGACACTATATCAAATTCTCGGCGTTTGCGGCTCGCGCGCGGCCGCGAGCGCCGAGCCCGGTCGGGGGAGAGTTGCGGGCGTACGCCTATTCATATATGATGGTCCCCGCATGAGCGCGCAGCCCGCGAAGAACATCCCCAAGAAGGGACTCCGCGAGACCTCGGCCCCCGCGGCCAGCTTCGCCCAGAAGGCGCTGGTCTGGTGGCTGCCCATCCTCTATCTGCTCATCTCCGATTCCTTCTACCTGCGCACCTACGACTCGGCCCAGGTCAAGATCACCCTCGTCCAGATGGGCGGCGTCTGCCTCCTCGCGCTCTGGCTCTGCCGCATCTTCGAGGAGGGCCGCAACGCCTTCACGAAGAGCGACCTCGTGACGCTGGCGCCCTTCCTCGCCTATTTCGGCTACGGCATCTTCTCCTACATCCACGCGCCCTACAAATTCTCCTCGCTCGACTTCTTCCTGCGCCGCATCTTCTACATGACGGTGCCGCTCATCGTCATCCGCGAGTTCAGCGAGAGCGCCGTCGAACGCACGACGAAGATCCTGGTCTGGACGCTCGCCATCTGCGCGGGCTACGGCTTCCTGCAGTGGTTCGACATCAGCTTCTTCCCGCCCGGCCCCGGGCGCGGCCCCGACCCGTTCATCTGGCGCGGCGCCTTCGGCGACCGCGTCTTCTCCACCTTCGGGAACCCCAACTTCTTCGCCGACTACCTCGTCATCATGTTCCCCATCCTCGTGGCGCAGTTCATGAAGACGCGCTCCTGGCTGCTGCCCCCGCTCATCTTCCTCGACGTCTTCTGCCTCTGGGGCACGCAGACCAAGGGCGCCTGGATCGGCTTCGCGATCTCGATGATGCTGCTGGTCTCCACGCACGCATGGTTCTTCGCCCGCGAGTGGCTGGACCTGCATTGGCGCAAGGTCGCGCTGGGCTTCGTCCTCATGGGCTCGCTGGTCTTCGGGGCGGTCTTCAACAAGCTCGCGCACTCCGGCTTCACCTCGGTGAACTTCCGCCTCTTCACCTGGGAGGCGACCTGGGAGATGGTGCGGACCCAGCCGTTCATCGGCACGGGCATCGGCTCCTTCTGGGTCATCTATCCCGCCTTCCGCCGCCCGCCGATCTTCCACATCGAGGGCAAGCACAACACGGAGACCGACCACTCGGAGAACGAGCATCTCGAGGTCCTCTTCGACGAGGGCATCCTGGGCTCGGGCATCTTCATCTGGCTCTTCTTCAGCACCTTCATCGTCGCCTACCGCTCGCTCGGGCAGCTGACGGGCTCTTTGAAGAAGGGGCAGCGCGCCCCGCCTCACGCCTACGACCTGCTCGGCTACCTCATCGCGTTCCAGGGGATGCTCGCCCACAACCTCTTCGACGTGAGCATGCGCTTCGTCTCCTCCGGCGTCTACCTCGGCCTCCTCTCCGGGCTCATCGTCAACCTCTCGCGGGGCGCGGCCCTCGTCGACCTCCACCCCGTCCCCGAAGCCGACGCGGAGGACGCGGGCCCCACGGCGCTCGAGACCTTCTCCCAGTTCCTGATCTGGCCGCTGCGCCTGGCCGCGTGGGGGGCCGTCGCCTGGGCCGGTTGGACGCTGTGCTCCGAGTTCACGGAGCTCCAGGGGCCCCTCTTCCGCCTGACCCTCGGCGGCGAGGTCCTTCAGTGGTGGATCGCCTGGATCTGCTTCCTCTTCTGCGTGCTCGCGCAGGCCTTCATCTTCGCACGCACCGCCTGGCTCGCCCGCAACGCTCTGGTGCCGCTCGTCATCGGCCTGATGATCTTCCCGCTCAACCTCACCTGGGGGCACTTCAAGGCCGACGTCAACCACAACATCGCCATCTTCTTCTCGAAGCGCCAGGAGTGGGACATGGCGCTCAAGCACTATCTGACCGTGGCGAAGCTCAACCCCGCCTTCGTCATGGCCAACTACTTCAAGGGCAACGTCTTCAACGACCGCTTCAACATGACGAAGCTCTACAACGAGAACTGGGGCGACGCGAACAAAGTCCCTCGCGACGACTTCGAGCGGGCCCTCGACGCCTACGCGCAGGTCCACGCCCAGGCGCCGAACTACGTCCAGTCGCACCACCAGCTCGGCGTGCTCTACATGAAGAAGGCCGACTGGGAGCGCGCGCGCGGGAACGCCGCTCAGGCCGAGAAGGACCTCGACACGGCGCTCTCCTGGTTCAAGAAGTACTACAACATCGACCCCGTCTTCCCGCCGAACTATTACCGGATGGGCCATGTCTACATGATGCGGCGGCAGTACGACAAGGCCGTCGAGGTCTACAAGGAGCTCATCGAGGCGCCCAATTGCGCGCTCTCGCCGTCGCTGGCCTCCAAGGCCTGGGTGCGGCGCTCCATCTTCGCCTACCTCCAGGTCAAGGACTACGAGAACACGGGGACCTGGTCGCACCGCCATGAGACCCCCGACGCGTATCTCCAGCTCGGCAACGCCTACTTCCTCGCCGGCAAGCTCCCCGAGAGCGAGAAGGCCTACCGCGGCGGCCTGCGCCTCGACCCGGCCAACGAGGCCCTGCAGAAGAACATGCAGCTCCTCTACAACCGCGCCAAGGCCGAGGGCCTGCTGCGGACGGCCCCGCCCGCCTTCCAGGCGGCGCCCGCGCTCGAGGTCGCGCCCTCCGCGGTGCCGCTGAAGCGGTGAACGCGCGCCGCCTCGTCCTTCCCGTCGTCGTTCTCGCGCATTTCGTCTGCCCGCTCTTCTTCTTCACGGACCTCACGCGCAACCCGTACGTCACGCAGATCGCGCTCCTCGACGGGGCCCTCTGCCTCGCGGCGGCCTTCCTCGCCCTCGGCTGGTTGAGCGGCGACGAGCTCTCCCTTCCGCGCACCCCCGTCGACCTTCCGCTCGCCGCCTGGGCCGGGGTCTGCGCCCTGAGCTGGGGCCTCGCCTACTTCGGTCACGCGTCGTTCTACCGCGGGGCGATGCTCGCGGAGCCGGGCCGCCAGATCGTGATGCAGTTCGGCCTCGTCTATCCGCTGCTGACCTTCTACCTCGCCGCCGAGTGCGCGGGGACCATGGAGCCCGACGCCCCGCCGATCATCGGCTGGGCGGCCTTCTGCATCCTCTGGGGCGCGCTCTGGCTGCTCTTCCCGCAGCTGCGCGGGGCGGCGTCCCAGGGCCCCACGCTCTGGGAGCATATGTGGGACCCCTACGGCGCGCTCCTCTGGGCGGCCGGCATCTCCGCGGTGCTCTTCCTCGCGCGTGCGGGCACCGTGCACGCGGTCTGGCACGCGGCGCTGGCGGCCGGCTTCCTGGGCGCCGTCTACGCCGTCCTGCAGTACTTCAACTTCGAGATCCTCTGGCCGAAGACCCTCAACCCCTACGGCGGACGCTCCGTCTCGACTTTCGGGAACCCGAACTTCATGTCGTCGTACATGGTCATCCTCCTGCCGCTCTCCGTCGTCTACTATCTGCGCGCGCGTGCGCGCGGAGCGCGGATTGCCTACGGCATCCTCTTCCTCTTCTTCGAGGCGGCGCTGCTCTGCAGCCTCACCCGCTCGTCGTGGGTCGGCGCGGCCGCCGCGCTGGCCGTCCTCGCGCTCTCCCCGGAGGTCCGGCGCCTCGTCCGCAGGGACCCCGAGGTCACCGGCCTCGTCCTGAGCGCGGGGGTTCTCATCGCCCTCTTCTGGCCGCAGAGCAACATCGGCGGCTACGTTTCGAGCGCCTTCGGACGCCTCTCCGAGGTCGGACTCGCCTTCAAGCACACGGAGCCTGGGGGCATCCCGTACAGCCCGTGGTTCCAGCGCCTTCTCATCTGGGCCTGCGCCTGGCAGATGGGCGCGGAGAACCCCCTGCTCGGCAAGGGCTGGGGCCTCTTCGAGCTCTACTATCCGTTCTACCAGGGCGGGCTGCTCGAGCAGGTGGCCCTCCTGCGCGGCATGCGCACGCACGCGAACAACGCGCACAACGAGGTCCTCGAGGTCTGGGCGCAGTGCGGCCTCGCCGGCGTCGGGGTGCTGCTCTGGACCTGGGTCGCGTTCTTCCGATCGACGCTGCCGCGCGCGCTGCGCGTCGAGATCGCCGAGCCCGCGGCGAAGGGCCGCCCCGCGCGCGAGGGGGGGACGGGGATCTGGATCCTCGGCGCCGCGGCGGGCGTCGCCGGCATGCTCGTCGACAACCTCATGAACGTCTCGCTGCACTTCGCGGTGCCGGGCTTCCTGTTCTGGTGGATGGCGGGCAGCACGGCGGGACTCCTCGCGCGGGAGGAGGGCTGGCGCCGCGCTCCCGCGCTCCCCGCCGCGGCGCGCAAGGCGCTCGCCCTCGGAGCGGTCCTGCTCTGCGCCTGGGGCGCGTGGGCGGGCGTCGCGATGTGGATGCGCGAGACGAACTACTTCATGGGCTTCAAGCTCGCGCGCGGGCAGCGGATGGCGCAGGCGGTGGAGACCCTGGAGCGCGCCTACCGCTGGCAGCCGCGCGAGGTCAACACCAACTACGAGCTCGGCAACGCCTACGCGCGCAGCGACCAGCCGGAGAAGGCCTTGTGGGCGTACGACCAGTCGCTGAAGGCCAACGCCGGCTACGACGAGATCTATTTCAACATCGCGACCCTCTCGGGGAACCGGCTCGGGCGGCGCGACGACGCGCGGCGCAACTACCTGATGTCCTGGGCCATCAACCCGATGTCCCAGGACCTCTACGCGAGCTTCTCGGCCTTCCTCCTGCGCGAGCCCGTCGCCGAACGCGAGCTCGCGATCCGCGTGCTCGAGGGGGCGATCCGCTTCTTCCCGGACAACCCGCACTTCCGCAACAACCTCGGCTACCTGTACAGCCTGGGACGCGAGTACGGCAAGGCCGAGGAGGTCTACGCGGGGCTCCTGGCCCGCGAGCCCGGCTTCTCGACGGCGGAGAGCAACCTCCGCAGCTCGCTGGGGCAGTCCGGCCGCCGACCGCCGGAGATCCTCCGCCGCCTCGACGACCTGCGCCGCCTCGACGCCCTCGTGCGCGCCCGCGACCTCGGCCCCGCCACCCGGGAGCTGGCCCGCCGCTGCGCCGACGCCTTCCCGCTCGACGTGCGCGCGCGCTTCTACGCCGGGAACCTCGAGCTCTTCCACGGGGACGCGGCCGCGGCCGAGGGGCACTTCCGCGCGGTCCTCGCGCGCGAGCCGCGCAGCGTCCCCGCCGTCGTCAACCTCGGCCAGGCGCTCAAGAAGCTCGGCCGCAGCGACGAAGCCGCGGAGCGCTTCCGCGAAGCCCTGCGCCTGGAGCCCGGCAACCCGACGGCCGCCGGCGAGCTCCGCGCCCTGGGCCGCTAGTCCCCGCGTCTTGACAGGCCCGCGCGCACGATATATACATTACCGGGAATCCCCGCGGGATTCCCGGTAACGGAGGGCGCATGCAGCCTCAGAAGATCCGACTCGGCCAGATCCTGCTCCAGGGCGGGGTGCTCAACCAGGAGCAGCTCGACAAGGCCATCAAGCATTCCGAGCAGCAGAACTGCCGCCTCGGCGAGTCGGTGGTGAAGCTCCAGATGGCCACCGAGGACCAGATCGCGATGGCGGTCTCGAAGCTCCTCGGCGTCCCCTTCGCTTCCCGCGAGAACAAGATCCTCTCTCCCGAGAAGGACCAGGGCCTGCAGCAGGTCGTCGAAGAGCGCTACGCGCGCGAGAACATCCTCGTCCCGCTCTTCCTCGACGAGAACACCCTCGCCGTCGCGATGGCCGAGCCGGAGAACGTCCTCGTCGTCGAGAACCTGAAGCTGATGACGAACAAGGAGATCCAGCCCTTCATCGCCACGAAGAGCCAGATCATGAAGGTCATCGACGACTTCTACGGCTCCACCGGCACCGGCCTCATCGACCGGGTCATGTCGAAGGGCGACGACTCCCCCGACGCGACCGGCGGAGAGGAAGCCGACGTCACCTCCGACGCGCGTCTCGACCTCGACAAGATGGTCTCCCAGGCGAAGGGAGCGCAGATCGTCTCGCTCGTCAACGCCATCCTCAAGCAGGCCATCAGCGAACGCTGCTCGGACATCCACATCGAGCGCTTCGACGAGCGCGTCATGCTGCGCTTCCGCATCCACGGCGTGCTTTACGAGCGCACCCCTCCCGCCATCGACGGCTTCTCCGCGGTCGTCAGCCGCATCAAGATCCTCTCGAAGCTCGACATCGCCGAGCGGCGGCTGCCGCAGGACGGCGCTTTCTCGCTCAAGGTCCAGAACCGCGTCATCGACATCCGCGTCTCGATCTGCCCGACCGTCTTCGGGGAGAAGGTCGTCATGCGTATCCTGGACAAGGGCGCCGTCGAGCTCAACATCGACAAGATCGGCTTCGAGCCCCGCCAGAAGGAGGACTTTCTGCGGGCGGCGAACTCGCCGCACGGGCTGATCTTCCTCACCGGCCCCACGGGCTCGGGTAAGACGACGACCCTCTACACCGTCCTCAACACGATCAAGACCCCCGAGATGAACTTCATGACCATCGAGGACCCGGTCGAATTCAAGCTCGAGGGCATCAACCAGGTCCAGGTCCGCTCCGGCATCGGGCTGACCTTCGCCGCCGCGCTGCGCTCCTTCCTGCGCCAGGACCCCGACGTCATCCTCGTCGGCGAGGTCCGCGACCAGGAGACGGCGCAGACCTGTCTGCGCGCGGCGCTCACCGGCCACCTCGTGCTCTCGACGCTGCACACCAACAGCGCCATCGAGGCCGTCGTGCGCCTCACCGACATGGGCATCGAGCCGTTCATGCTCTCCTCCTCGCTGCGCATGGTCGCCGCCCAGCGCCTGGTGCGCACGCTCTGCCCGGCCTGCAAGCAGGCCTACTCCCCGCCGAAGGAGGAGCTCGAGCGCTGCCTCAACGAGAGCCTCCTGCCGCCGCCGCCGGACCCCTCGAAGCTCATCTTCTACCAGGCGCGCGGCTGCGAGAAGTGCGCGAAGACCGGCTACGCCGGGCGCGTCGCCATCTACGAGGTCTACTTCGTCACGCCCAAGCTCCGCGACGGGATCTACCACAAGGCCGGGGACATGGACCTGCTCAAGAAGATCGCCGCCGAGGACGGGATGTGGAGCCTGCGCGCGAGCGGCTGGCGCAAGGTCCTCAACGGCGTCACCTCCGCTGAAGAGGTGCTCTCCATCACCGTCGGCGAGTGAGGGGGGGGCGCGCGCATTGACAGCCCCCCGGACGACTGGTAGACTACCGTCCGAGCGATGAGCAAGTTCCTCTACACCGTCCAGGACAGCAAGGGCGACACCTCCTCGGGCTCGGTCGAAGCCTCCGACGAGAACGAAGCCATCAACGCCCTCCAGGGCCGCGGCTTCTTCATCCTGTCCATCCAGGCCGAGCGCGAGAGCCCGAGCCCGCTCAAGCGCCTGCGGGGGGGGACCGGCTCCGTCGGCGGACGCGACCTGGCGTTCTTCGGCGAGCAGCTCGCCACGCTGCTCAACGGCGGCGTCCCCCTCGTCCGGGGACTGACGCTGCTCTCCGAGCACTCCGAGAACCCCGCGCTCAAGGCCGCCGTCCAGGCGGTCTCCAAGGAGGTCGCGAGCGGCTCCTCCCTGCACAAGGCCCTCGAGCGGCACCCGAAGGTCTTCGACACGCTCTGGATCTCGCTCGTGCAGGCCGGCGAGCTCAGCGGCCAGATGCCCAAGGCCCTCAAGCAGGTCTCCAGCTACATCCAGTCGCAGGAGGAGCTCAAGGCCAAGGTCCTCACCGCCCTCGCGTACCCGGCCGTGCTCTTCACGATCTCGATGGGCGTGCTGATCTTCTTCATCGTGAAGATCGTCCCGACCTTCGCCGACATCTTCAAGAGCTTCGACCTCAAGCTGCCGGCGATCACGCAGGTCATCATCGCGGTCTCGAACCTCCTCGTCTACAACCTCCCCGCGCTCATCGGGGTCACCGTCGTCGCCGTCTTCCTGCTCAAGGCCTACCTCGCCACCGAGAACGGCCAGCTCGCCAAGGCGCAGTTCCTCTTCGGGCTCCCGTTCTTCGGCGCCTTCATCAAGAACATCCAGGTCGAGCGTCTGCTCACCACCCTCTCGACCCTCATCGAGTCGGGCGTCAGCATCCTCAACGCGATCGCCGTCCTCGAGGGCGTCTTCGCCTCCAACCGGATCTTCGCGACGGCGCTCAAGGGCGTGAAGAACGACGTCGCGACGGGGAAGTCGATCTCGGCGGCGTTCAAGAAGTCCGGGGTCTTCCCGCCGCTCGTCACGGAGATGATGTGGATGGGCGAGGAGTCGGGCAAGCTCCCGGACATCCTCGGCACCCTTTCGACGTTCTATCGCGAGCAGATCGAGCAGTTCACCCGCCGCTTCACCGCGATCATCGACCCCATCATGGTCGTCTTCATCGGCGGGATCGTCGGCGTCATCGTCATGTCGATCTTCATGCCGATCTTCCAGCTCTCGCAGATCGGCGGCAAAGGCTGAACGGATCGTCGGCGCCGCACGCGGACGCGGCGAAAAAAGACGCAAAGGAGAACGCAGAATGAACAGGTCGCAGTCCCAGAGGGGCTTCACCCTCATCGAGCTGCTCGTCGTCGTGCTCATCATCGGCATCCTCGCGGCCATCGCCATCCCGCAGTACTTCAAGGTCGTCGAGCGGGCGCGCGTCGCCGAAGCCGAGGCCTTCATCTCGCAGGTGAAGCAGGCGCAGGAGCGCTACCTCGCGCGCAACGGCAACTACGCGCAGGTCAACGCCGACCTCGGGAACCTGGACGTCACCTTCCCCGGATCCTCGCCGGCCTTCGGCATGCGCTACTTCAGCGTGGCCATGGGCGCCGGCGCCGCGGCGGGCTGCCAGGCCGGCGACCCCCGCTACAACATCACCATGACGCGCGTGGCCGCCAACGCCGGCATCGCGCCCAGGTATTCGAACCCGTACACGGTCGTCTATGAGCGCTGCGGCGGAGCCCTGACGTATCCGGGCTGCGCGAACTGCTCGGTCGACTTCGCGCAATAAGCGCCGAGGACTCTCCGATGACCAAGGACATCCGGAAGAAGTCGAGCGGCTTCACGCTCATCGAGCTGCTCGTCGTCGTGCTCATCATCGGCATCCTCGCGGCCATCGCCATCCCGCAGTACTTCAAGGTCGTCGAGCGGGCGCGCGTCGCGGAGGCCCAGGCCTTCATGTCGCAGGTCAAGCAGGCCCAGGAGCGCTACCTCGCGCGCAACGGCAACTACGCGCAGGTCAACGCCGACCTCGCGAACCTCGACGTGTCGTTCCCGGGGACCTCGCCGGCCTACGGCATGCGCTACTTCAGCGTGGCCATGGGCGCCGGCGCCGCGGCGGGCTGCCAGGCCGGCGACCCCCGCTACAACATCACCCTGACGCGCGTGGCGGCCAACGCCGGCATCGCGCCCAGGTATTCGAACCCGTACACGGTCGTCTACGAGCGCTGCGGCGGGGCCATGACCTACCCCGGCTGCGCGAACTGCACGATCGACTTCGCGCAGTAGGCGGGACGCGTTCTCCGAGGAGGGCGGCCCAGGACCCGGGCGCACCGGGCCTGGGCCGTCGCTCGTCCTGTAACAATTCCTTAACAAGCCGGAAATGATTCACTAACGCTAAAAAGTCACATTAATAGCGAGATGATTCCCGTTCCCCCGTTCCTGAGGACGGCGCTGCGCGTCATGGGCCAGGCCCTGCTGCTGGTCGGCCTCTTCGCGCTGCTGCATCCGCTCGCCGGAGCTCAGCCGCTCGACGAGAGCGGCGGGGGGAACGCGAACTACAGCCGGTCGATGCAGCTCGCCATCGGACTCTACGAGAGCGGGCACGACATGGAGGCCATGGACCGCTTCATGGAGATCCTCGTCAAGGGCGACCCGGCCGAACGGCCCGTGGCCAACGAGTATCTGAACCTCATCACCCAGCGCATGTCCATGGGGTCGGAAGCGAAGCTCTCCCGTCCGGCGGCCCCGCAGGGCGCCGGCACGGTCATCGAGAGCGCCGCGGGACGCCCCTCGGTGCGCCGCTCCGAGCCCGCGGTCGAGGACGCGCCCCGGCGCTCCGCGGCCCCGAGCGAGCCCGAGGAGGACCGCGCGCCGCGGACCGCTCCCCGTGAGGCCGGGCTCGGCTCCGGCGACCGGGCGGTCATGAAGCGCGAGATCGAAGGGAAGATCCAGAACCAGGCGCGCACGGCGCTGGAGAAGCTGCGGCGCTACGAGGACATCCGCATCCAGATGGCGACGAGCCGCGCGCCGAGGGCGATCGCCATCCCGCCCGACCTGCTCTTCGAGACCGGGATCCAGTTCAAGAAGGACGCCGGGAAGATCCTCGACATCCTCGGCGAGCTGGTCTTCTCGCTCGGAGCCACTCAGGTCATCATCCTCCCCGAAGGCGCGACCCAGGGCAACGCGAAGATCCTGGACATGCGCCGCACCATGGGCATCAGCTCCCATTTCTTCCGGACCGGCGTCGCCCCTCCCCGCGTACGCGTGAACCTCCTGAGCAGTCAGATCGAACTCCCGCGCGAGTTCCAGGAGTACAAGGGGATCCTCCTCGTCTTCCTATACAATCAGCCCCTCCAGCTCACCACCGACAGCGCGCTCGACGAACAGGGCGGACCGCCGGTGTCGCTGGGCTCCTGGCCCGCGGCCTTCGACCCGCGCTCCGGAGACGGGGCGATCGTCGAGTTCTCGGTCGTCGAGCCTCCCGCGGGCCTCATGTCCTGGCGCTTCCAGATCCTCGGCCCCGGGGAGAAGAAAGGCGACGACCTCGTGCCGCTCCAGGAGGTCAAGGGCGGCGCCCCCGTCTTCCACCAGATCTACTGGAACGGACGGAAGAACTACTTCGGCAACCCCTACCCGCCCGGGCAGTACGAGGCCGTCCTCAGCGCGACGGACCTCAAGAACCACTCGCGCAAACGGCATCTCTGGATCACGCTCCAGGGCCAGGAACCGGTCCCCGCGGCGCCCGTCTCCTCGAGCACGCTCGTCGCCAAGGCCCCTCCTGCCGAGCTCCCCGTCATGGGGCAGGAGACCGAAGAAGAGGAAGAAGCCGCGCGTCCGATCCCGGGGCGGCTCCAGGGCAGGACGATCGGCGCCCGCAAGCCGGCGAAGACCGCCAAGGCCGGGAAGCCCGCGAAGGCGGCGAAGGGGAAGAAGGCCGCCGCGCGCCGGGAGCCCTCCAAGACCGCCGCGGAGCCCGGCGCGCAGCCGACGGCCGCCGCGGCGCCGGCGGCGGCGAAGCCCGCCGCCCAGGAGCCCGCGCCGTCGCGAGCCGGAGTGGTCAACTTCCAGGTCCTCTTCCAGAAGGGGACCGCCACCATGCAGCAGGACAGCGATTCCGTGCTCGGGCGCATCGCCGACACCATGGAACTCTATCCGCTTGATAAGATCAATCTCGTAGGGTATGCTTACAGCGGCGAGCCGGACGGCGCCGCGCTCGCGAAAGCCCGGGCGGATTTCGTGAAGAAACGGCTCGTCGAGCAGTATAAGATGAAGCCGGAGAACATCCAGCTCCAGAACCAGGTCGTCGGGGTCGAATCCTATAAGGTGGAGATCTACATCGTGAGGGGAGGATAGGCGGGGCCATGGAGCTCAACGAGATCGTCGAACAGCTCTCGTTCGGGAAGTCGGTCCCGAAGATGGACTCGTGCCTCGGGCTCTTCCTGAGCCCGGAGGTCCTCTATCTCACCGAGGTCTCCTGCTCCGGGAAGCCCCAGGTCCTCCACCTTCTGCGCATCCCCGTCCCCGCGGGGCCGGCGGCCAAGGAGACCCGCACGGGCGGTTCGCTGAACACCGATTTCCTCGCCGACGCCGACCGCGTCGCCGGACTGCTCAAGAAGGCGATGGACGAGACGAAGTGGGGTTCGAAGCACGTCATCGTCACCCTCTCGCACCACTTCGGCATCCTGCGCTACTTCACCCTCCCCGCGATCGACCGCCGCTTCTGGAAGACCGCGATCCCGGCGGAGGCCAAGAAGTACATCCCCATCCCCTTCACCACGCTCGCGCACGACTTCCAGTCCGTGCCGCTGGCCCCGGGTCCCGACAAGCGCGCGCGCCTCGGAAGCCTCTTCGGCGTCGCTCCGCGCAAGAACATGGACGCCATCCTCTCCATCGTCGGGAAGCTCGGCCTCACCCTCGTCGGCGTCGAGCTCGCCCCCATCTCGGTCGAGCGCCTGTGGGACGTCCTCGAGGGCGGGGGGACCCCCTACGCTCAGGCCCACTTCGACGGCGGAGAGATCCGCGTCCTCGTCTCGGACGGGAAGCTCCCGATCCTCTACCGCGAGGCCTTCCTCGCGCGCGACGCGACGGTCGACGAGATCCGCAAGGTGGACCTCGGCGGCTGCGTAGACTTCACGAAGAAGCAGCTCGGCGCCGCGAGTCCCGCGAGGGTGCGCCTCAGCGGGCAGATCGCCGACATGCCCGCCTGGAAGGCCGCCTTCGAGCAGGAGCTGGGGATGCCGATGTCCATGCAGGACACCCCGAAGCTCCTCGGCCTGAAATCCGGGCAGTGGGGCGGCTACGCCGCCATCGGCGGCGCCTTGCGCCACCTCGTGAACACCCCGCTCGTCCTCGACCTCAGCGGCGTCGGCCGCGTCAGCGACGAAGACCGGCGGGCCGCGATGGCCATCTTCAAGCTCACGGCCATCGTGGCCGGGATCTTCCTCTTCTTCGGCGCCTATCGCTACTCCATCGTGAGCATGAAGTCGAGCCAGCTCGCGAAGCTGCGCCGGCAGGTCGCGGTGCTCGAGGAGTTCAAGGGCCGGACCAAGGAGCAGATCGAGGCCGAGATCGAGGGCATGCGCACCAAGGTCAACTCCTTCGGCTCGGTCACGGCCCGCCAGGTCCCCCTGACGCGGGTGCTCCAGGCCGTCGCGGAGTCGGTGCCCGACGCCGTCTGGATCGCGAACATCACCTACGCGAACGCGATCACCATGGGGGAGAAGCGCTCTCCGCGCACCTTCAACCTCAGCGGCAACGCGATGGCGGCCTCGCCGGCCGCGGAGCAGGACCTCGCCTTCCGCTTCGCCGACACTCTGCGCAAGAACCCGGTCTTCGTCGAGGCCTTCCCCTCCATCGACCCCGCCGTCGACAAGGGCGGGGCCTCGCTCGAGGACGACGCCGCGGCCCTGGACCCCGCGTCCAGCGAGGCCGCACAGGAGAAGCGCACGCATTTCACGATCCAATGCTCCAACGAGAGGGGGCGCTGAGGACATGAGCGCGTCGATCGGTCCCGACGACCTGCGCCGCTGGGCCACGTATCTCGAGGCCGAGTTCAAGCTCGTGCGCGACGGGCTGCGCGACAAGGGGGCGAAGTACTTCGCCCGTCCGCTCGGCGGCTGCGCGCTCATCCTCTTCGTCAGCTACCAGTACGTCTTCATGCTCCCCAAGAACCAGCTCGTGGCCGTCGAGCGGGACCTCGACGCGGCCCGCGCCACGGCCCGCTACGCGGGGGACTACGAGGACCTGCGCAGCCGCCTCAACGGCCTCTACGCGCGCCTGCCCCGCACCAGCGACCCCGAGACCTGGCTCCTCTCCGAAGTGCGCGAGTCGCTGCGCCTGGAGGGCATCGTCCCGAACTCCTTCTCCTCTCCCTCCGCCGAGATCGGCGCGGGCTACAAGATCGTCTCCCTGACGGTGAGTCTGAGCGCGGGCTACCGCCAGCTCGCGTCCTGGGTCGCCCGCCTCGAACGCGGCCGCTCGCTCATGCACGTGCGCGACTTCACGCTCATCAAGCGCGGACGCCCGATCGGGATGAACAACGTGACCGTCACCATCGTCACGATCGTTCCGCTGGGGGGGACCCTGTGAGCCAGCGCTCCGTCGTCGGCTGGCTGATCCTCGTCGCGGCGCTCGCCGTGCCGGCGGTCCTCTTCTGGAACTGGTGGGGGAAGATGAAGGCCCAGAGCCCGCAGGAGTCCGCGCGCAAGGCCGCCGCGAGCGCCTTCGGCGGGCTCAGCAGCCAGGGCGTCCCCGCGACGCCGCTCGCCGCGGGCGCCACGGCGCAGGCCGAGGCCGTCCCCGCGGCCTCCACGGGGGTCATCCCCGCGGCGCAGGCGGCGCAGAACCCGCCGCCCTCGTCGCCCGCTCCCCAGGCGTCCGCGGTCCCGCCGACCGCTCCGGCCGCGCCTGGAGCCGCCGCTCTCCCTCCCGCGGGCCCGGCCGCACCGCCGGCGGCGCCGGTCGCGGGACAGAACCCGGTCCCGGTCGCGCCGGGCGCGGCCGCGCCCGCCGCCGGCCAGGCCGCCGCACGCTCCGACGTCATCGAGTACAACCCTTCCACGAACCGTGATCCGACCCTCTCTCCGGTCGACATCAAGCGCATGGCCCAGGAGGCGCTCCAGAAGGAACTCTCCATGCGCCAGATCATGGAGGAGGCGCGGCGCCCGAAGGACGAGCCGAAGAAGGTCGTCCACAACGAGCCGCCCATCGAGACCCGCATCCAGCTCTACGGCATCATCGCGACCCCCAACGGCATCAGCGCCCTCGTCAACGACTCCATCGTCTCCGAGGGCGACCGGATCCTGGGCGCGACCGTCAAAAAGATCACGACGGGCACCGTCGTTTTCGAATACCGCAAGAGGACGTTCATCAAACGAGTGTCGAAGTAAGGCTTTCCGCGCGGCTGCAGGGAGGAGTGCCATGAAGACAACGGTCAGCAGGGTGGCGGTGAAGAAGGGGACGGCGGCGCTGATGACGGCGCTGCTGACGGCGCAGTCGGCCGCCCCGGCCTGGGCGCAGCGGCGAAAAGCCGAGCCCGAGGCCAACCCGTCCTTCCAGGAAGACGTCCAGAAGCCCGCGCGGCCGGTCGCCGGGGGCCCCATCGAGGGCGGCGAGGAAGCCGCCGCCGAAAGGCCCGCCGAGGCGAACGCGGAGAGCGCCGCTCCCGCGGCGAGCGAGCCCGCGGCCTCTCCCTATTCCCGGCCCGCCCAGGACGTGCAGATCGGGGCGGCCCCGAAGCGCAAGTCCGCGCCGGCCGAGCCGACCGACCCGCTGGAGACCCGGATCGTCGTCCGGGTCAAGAGCGCCCCGCTCGCGACCTTCCTCGACACCATCTCCGCGCAGGCCA
The DNA here is from genome assembly GCA_041660925.1 of Elusimicrobiota bacterium. Classification (NCBI taxonomy): domain Bacteria; kingdom Pseudomonadati; phylum Elusimicrobiota; species Elusimicrobiota bacterium. Next base: position 357,853 of record JBAZVI010000002.1, on the reverse strand, counting down.
AGGTGAACTTCATCATCACCGAAGGTCTCGAGGACAAGCGCATCACGGCGTTCCTGCAGAACGTCACGGTGCGCGAGGCGCTGCAGATCCTGCTCGAGATCAAAGGCCTCACCTACCAGCGCATCGGCCGCAGCAACACCTACGTGGTCTCCCCGCGCGCCAAGGGCGTGCCCAACCGCATCACCCGCATCTACACCCTCAGCCACATCCCGCTCATGGCCACCGACGGTGGGACCAAGGACTTCAGCGCGGGCTCCATGGGGGCAGGCGGGATGGCCGGCATGCTCGGCCAGGTGGCCAGCGCCGTCGGCGCGGCAGGCGGCCCGGGGAAAGAGAGCGAGGCGGCGGTGGCCACGATCTTCACCGTGCTCTCCAGCGTCCTCACGAAGGACTACGGCAAGGTCGCCATCGACGCGCGCACGAACTCGCTGATCATCACCGACATCCCCGAGGTCTTCCCGCAGGTCGAGCAGATCCTCGCCGAGCTCGACAAGAAGGCCCCGCAGGTCATGATCGAGGCCCAGATCGTCGAGATCGACTCGGACCGCTCGCAGCAGCTCGGCATCGAATGGGGAGGGACCAACGGCGAGCTGGCGACCTTCACCGGGCCGCTGCGCGACACGACCTTCCCGCTGAACCTTCCGAAGAACCTCACGCACACGCACTTCTTCGACCCCGTGACCAACGTCGTCAGCGGCGCGGCGGGGGCCTCCGGCGCGGGGGGCTCGAGCGGCTCGAGCGCGACGGACACCAGCGCGCTCCTCTTCGGGAGCAACCTCCAGACGGGCATCCTCGACCTGACCCAGCTGAAGGTCGTTCTGCGCGCCCTCGTGACGCGCGCCGAGGCCCGCTTCCTGGGCAAGCCGAAGATCCTCACGCTCAACAACAAGACCGCGATCATCCAGATCGCGCAGAACCAGGCCGTCTCCGTCCAGACCGTGACCACCGGCAGCAACGCGGGCGTCGGCTCCAGCGGCACCCAAGCGGAGCGCATCGGCACGGGCCTCAAGCTCAACGTCACGCCCCAGGTCAACAAGGAAGGCTACATCACCATGCTCGTCGAGCCCTCCTTCACCAACGTGGCCGAGTCGAAGGTCTCCTCGGCGTCGAACCGCATCTTCGACCCGCTGACCCGCGGAGCCTCGACGCTGGTGCGCGTGAAGAACGGCCAGACCCTCGTGCTCGGCGGGCTGCTCGAGTCCCGGGAGACCAAGTCCGTGCGCAAGGTCCCCTTCCTGGGCTACATCCCGCTCATCGGCTGGCTCTTCACGAGCGTGAGCAACCAGCGCAGCAACACGGACCTCGTCATCTTCGTGACGCCGACCATCGTCAACGATTGACAATACCCTACCCTACTGTCCTCCCCTACGGGGAGGGCAGGGTGGGGGAGGACTCCCTTCCCATACCCGGCAAATCGAGAGCCGGAGGGGAAATATCCGTTTTCAACGACGTGAAGGGCCCCCTCCGTACCTCCTCCCGGCGGGGGAGGCGGCAGTGAGGACTTCCAGATTCCTCCTATTCCCGCAGGTTTGACATCGCCCGATATGGCTGATAGGATATCCGCATGAACATGAAGACCTTCGCGCCCGCCCGACGCGGGTTCACCCTCATCGAGATGATGGTGGTCGTCCTCATCATCGGCATCCTCTCGGCCATCGGCATCCCCCAGTACCACAAGACCGTCGAGACCTCGAAGGCCGAGAACGCCGCGGGGATCGTGAAGATGATGGGCACGACCAACCGCATGTTCATGCTCGACCACAACAACATCGCCGCCGCCGGGACCTTCTCCGCGACGGCCGTCAACTCCTGCAATCCGAGCGGAGCCTGCGACGGGAGCAGCTCCTCCTGCCAGCTGGTCTACTGCCGCTACCTCGCCTACGACGACTGGGCCCGCACCGGCTACGATATCCGCGTCGGCAACGTCCAGTGCTGCACGCCCGACAGCGGCCTCACCGGCGCCGTCGTGGCCTGTGCGCGGCGCTGCTCCGGCTCCAACCCCTGCTCCACCAGCACGACGTACACGAACTGGGGCTACATGACCGATGTCAACGGCACGCTCGTGACCTGCGGCGGCGCCCCGCGGCCCGGCACCTGACCGCAGGACTCCGGTTGTCTCCCCGCCTGATCCTCTCCGCCGACGACTTCGGCGCGGCCCCGGACGTGAACGAAGGCATCCTCCGCGCCGCGCGCGAGGGCCTGCTGCGCCACGCGAGCCTCATGGTCACGGGAGATCGCGCCGAGGAGGCGGTCCGGCGCGCCCGCGCCGAGGCGCCCGCGCTCTCCCTCGGCCTCCACGCCGTGCTCTGCGCCGGACGCCCGGCGCTCGAGGCCTCCGTCCGCGGAGGCCTGGCTCCCGGGGGGCGCTTTCCCGACGACCCCGTCCTCTGCGGCCTGCGCTATTTCCTGCGCCCGAGCCTGAGCCCTCTGCTCGAGGCCGAGCTGCGCGCGCAGTTCGAGCGCTTCCTCGCCTGGGGGCTCCCTCCGTCCCACGTGGACAGCCACGCCAACGTCCACGCGCACCCCGTCCTCTTCCCTCTGCTCGCCCGTCTCGCGCGCGAGTACGGCTTCCGCCGCATCCGTCTGCCCGGAGGGGAGCTGTCCGCCGCGCTCGCCTACGGCGAAGGCGGGGCCGCCCTCGCTGACGCGGCCGTCTTCGGGACCCTGCGCGCGGCCCTCAAGGGCAAAGCTCCCGGGCTCGAGCTGCCCGACGGGACCTGGGGCGTTCTGCGCTCCGGGCGCATGGACGAGGGCTATTTCCTGCACCTGCTCCGGCGCCTGCCGGAAGGGACGACCGAGGTCTACTTCCACCCGAGCGCCGACCCGGCCCTGCGGCCCGATGGAAGGCGCCCCACCCCGCTCCATCATTCCTGCGCGGACATGGAGGCCCTGCTGAGCCCGCGCGCGCGGGCCTTCATCGAAGCGGCGGGGATCGTCCTAGTTTGAGGAGGCGACGGGGACGGCCGGAGAAGCGGCCTCCCGCTTGAGAGTGGCGTCGGGGTTGCGGCGCAGCTCGTAGGTGTAGAGGGCCATGCCGAGGGCGGCCCAGATGAGCTCGCGGATGTGCCGGATGATGCCCAGGGCGAGGCCCGTCTGCGCGCCGAGCCCGAGGACGTGGAGGATGCCGGTCTTCCCCGCCTCCTGCGTGCCCACCTTGGCCGGGACCATGAAGAAGAGCATGTCGGTGACGTTCGAGAGCACCTCGATGAGCACCGCCATGCGCAGACCGAAGTCGACGCCCAGGCAGCGGCAGATCCACCAGACCTCGAACGCGGTCCACACGTAGCCGAGCCCGAAGAATCCGACGGACGCCCACCAGCGGAGCGGGTGCTCGAGATAGAAGTCCCGGACCTGTCCGGGGACCGCCTTGAGCCAGTGACGGCCGTCGTCCGCGCGGGGGCCCTCGGGACGCCGTGCCAGCGCGTAGAAGCCTCCCGCCGCGGCCGCCAGCAGGACGGTGAAGGCGAACGCTCCCCAGCGCACGAGCCCGTCGTAGCGGGCGAGCGCCGGGGCGCTCCCGGGAAGGAGCAGTCCCGTGCCGACGACCCCGACGAGGACCTGGGCGAGCGACTGCGTGCACTTCGCCGTGACGACGCTCCCCAGGCGGACCTCGGAGGGAACGGCGTTGTCGATGAGGAGGGCACGGGTGTACTCCCCGGCGATCGTCGCGCTGGGGGTGAGGTAGTTCACCCCGTCCCCTTGGATGCGGTGGCGATAGAGCTCGGAGAAGCGGAAGAGCGGCGCGTGGCGCTCCGGGATGGCATAGCGCCAGCCGAGCGCGTTGAAGCCGTGGGGAACGCATTCCTGCAGGAGGATGACGGCGAAGCCGAGCCAGCCGACGCGTCCGATGAGATGGAGGACTTCCCCGGCGTCGAGCTTCCAGAGCAGCAGGCCGAGGGTCGCGAGTCCGATCGCGAAGATGACGGCGCGGAAGACCTTCATGAGGCTGCGGGCGCGCGGCGGCGCTCGAGCGACCGTGCTCCCAGGAGCGCGAGCCAGAAGAGGTGCGAGCCGATCGCGGCCGTCCACACGAACCATTCGAGCCGGCGCAGGACCGTGAGCAGGAGGATGATGTAGATGAAATCGCGGCTCGCGACCCTCTCGACGATGAGCCCGAGTTCTCCGCGCTCCGACTTGGGGCGGGAGAGCACCAGGCGCCAGACCCAGAAGGCGCTGAGGAGGAAGCCGCTCAGCAGGAGGGCGCCCGAGAAGCGGAAGTCCGTCTCGGGATGAATGCGCGCGACGTGCAGGGGCAGCGCGACGAAGATGGCCGCGTGCACGATGTTGTCGGCCCAGACGTCGTAGAGCCCTCCGGCGCGCGAGCACATGAGCTTCAGGCGGGCGATCTCTCCGTCGCAGCCGTCGAGGATGCAGCAGGACCAGAGGAGGACCGCCCCGAAGACCTGCAGCGGGTAGGAGAGCGAGACGAGCAGGGCGGCTCCGAGGAGGCCGAGAAGGAGGCTGAAGGTCGTCACCGCGTTCGGCGTCACGGGGAGGGGGAGGAGGCGGCGCGAAAGGGCCATGGAGAAGGTGCGGTCGAAGCGGGCGATGTAGCCGTCGGTCGACTGGGGGAGCGCCGCGAAGAGGCGGTCCTCGAGAGCGCGCGCGGAGGCGGCGTCCCGGGCGAGGGGCCAGCCGCCGTCGACCTCGACGCGGAGGGCTCCCTCCGCGCTCAGCAGCCGGGCAGGATCCCAGGACGCGGCGTCCGGGAGCGCCTCTCGCAGGCGGCCGGCGTCGGGGTGGTAGGCCGCCAGCGTCTGTCCGTGCGCGACGAGCAGAGAGGGGGAGGCCGAGCGCTCGGCGGCGTCGACGAAGGCCTTGAGAGCGGCCGCGTCCGGCGCGCAGCCGCCGGCCAGGGCGAGGACGGCTCCGCGCGGGGAGAGAAGCTCCTTGAGCGCCCGCGGGTCTCCCGCGGGCGCCGAGGCCCAGGGGAGCTCGCAGAGGCGGGAACCCCAGCGGGCGGTGAAGGCTTCGGGGTCGGAGAGGACGACGACTTTCGCCGCGCGCAGCGCCTCGCCGGAGGCCCGGGCGGCGCGGACGGAGGAGGGGAGGCCCGCGACGAGCGGAAAGCCCTCGGACGCGTCGAGCACGACCTGGAGCTGTCCCCGCATCAGAGGGCGGCCGCCAGGCCCTCGGCAGGGCCGCCCAGCGGCTCGAGACGGCCGTTGGCGCGCAGCGCGTAGGTCTCTCCGCGCCAGTGGACCCGGTGGGAACGGAAGCCGCCCAGCCAGGCGGCGAACTGGATGCAGTCGCTCACGGGCAGGAGCGGGAGCTGGCGCAGGATCTCCCGGTTCCCGAGCCAGGCCATGTGCAGGCGGGCGACCAGAGCGGCGCGCGCCAGGGCCGAGAGCAGCAGGAGCTGGACCTTCCACGGGGAAGGGCCGAAGAGGAGGATGTCGAGGAGGAGGAGGGGGAAGCCGTAGAGGATCCCGCTGCCGAGGTAGCCGCTCGGATGACAGATGCGGATGGTGCGCGCCCAGCGCACGAGATGGTGGATGTGCTCCGGGATGCTCCACTCGTCGGGGACGGAAGCGACGACGACGTCCGCGACGGCGATGCGCCAGCCCTGCGCCTGGAGGAGATGCCCGAGGAGGAAGTCGTCGGCGAGGTGGTGGCTGAGCGCGGAGAAGCCCCCGATGCGGTCGAAGGCGGCGCGGCGCACGAGCATCACCGCGCCCATCGCGAAGCGCATCCCGCCGGCGGCCGCGGCCAGCGCCTGGGGGAGGAAATGCGCGTTGATGGAGAGGGACTCGAGGATCGCTCCCGCGCCGGAGGCCCGCTGAGACTGGTAGAAGCAGGTGACGAGGGCGACGCGGTGGTCCTCGAGGGGGCGGACGACGCGGCGCAGGAAGTCGGGCTCGACCCGGACGTCGGAGTCCGAGATCATGAGCAGGTCGTGGCGGATGAAGGGCGTCGAATTGGAGAGGTTGTTGATCTTGGGGTTGTACCCGATCCGTCCGCGGGAGACGACGATGTCGACCTCGACTTGCGGGTGCGCGGCCTTGAGGCGCTCGAGCAGCGGCCGGGCCGGGTCGTCGGCGTCCTGGAGGCAGAAGACGACCTGATAGCGCGGGTAATCCTGCTCGAGGAAGCCGGAGAGGTTCTCCTCCATCTCGCGGTCGAGGCCTTTGATGGGCTTGAGGATCGTGACGGGGGGCGTCGGCTCGGGGCCCTTCGCGTGCGGGCGGCGGCGCAGCAGACGCGGGGCCGCGGCGAGGGCGTAGAGCGAGAAGCCGACGGTGAAGACCGCGCTGGCGCAGGCGAGCGCGCCGAAGGACGGCCGGAGCAGGGGGAGCGAGGAGAGCGCCGCGGGCAGGAGTCCTTGCACGGAGAGCTCAGCTCGGGAGCTTCTCCCGGCAGGAAGGGCACTCTTTCCCTGCGCGCTGGACGTCCGGTCGGCCCCACAGGAAGCGGAGGAACTCGCGGCCTTCGCGCAGGCGGCGCCGGCGCTCCTGCGGGTCCTTGGCCATGGCCACGAGCATGCGGGCGATGGGGCTGGGGCGGAAGTAGAAGCGGCTGTACATGCGGTTGAGCCCGCGGCTGATCTCGTCGGAGGGGAGGCCGGGGTAGCTCAGCAGGCTGGTCTGCGTCCCGTCGTCGCCCACGAGCGAGCCCTTCTCCGTGTCCTGGACCAGCCAGCCGTTGTGGATCGCCTGGCTGTAGAGCTCGGTGCCCGGATAGGGCGCGGCGAGGGAGACCTGGATGGTGTCCACGTCGAGGTCGCAGGCGTAGCGGATGGTCTCGTCGATGGTCGTCTTCGTCTCGCCGGGGAGGCCGAGGATGAAGGTCCCGTGGATGGTCACGCCCAGCTTGCGGCAGTCCTTCGTGAAGCGGCGCGCGACGTCGAGCCGGACGCCCTTCTTCACGTTGTTGAGGATCTCCTGGTTGCCGGACTCGTAGCCGACGAGGAAGAGGCGCAGGCCGTTGTCCTTGAAGATCCGGATGTGGTCGTGCGGCACGTTCGCGCGGGAGTTGCAGGACCAGGAGATGCCCAGCTTCCCCAGCCCCTTGGCGATCTCCACGGCGCGGGGAAGGTCGGCGGTGAAGGTGTCGTCGTCGAAGAAGAACTCCTTCGCCTGGGGGAAGAGCTCCTTCGCGCGGGCCATCTGGCGCAGGACGCGCTCGGGGCTCTGCACGCGGTAGGTGCGGCCCCCGACGGTCTGCGGCCAGAGGCAGAAGGTGCAGCGCGCCGGGCAGCCGCGGCCGGTGTAGAGCGAGACGTAGGGATGCTTGAGGTAGCCGATGTAGTAGTTCTCGACGGTCAGGTCGCGCTTGTAGACGTCCACGACGTCGGGCAGGGCGTCCATGTCGGCGATGAGGGCCCGGTCCTTGTTGTGCCGGACCCCCCCGTTCTCGCGGTAGGAGATCCCGTCCACCTCGGCGTAGGGCCGCCCCTGGGCGATCTCGAGGAGCGTATAGTCGAACTCCTCGCGCGCGACGAAGTCGACGGCGGGCGCGGCGGCGAGGGTCTCGGCGGGGAGGACGGCGGCATGGGCGCCGACGAGGCCCACGCGCATGCGCGGATTGGCCTCCTTCAGGCGCGCGGCGACGCGGGCGTCATTGGCGAGGGAGGGGGTGGAGGTGTGCAGGATGCAGAGGTCGAAGCCCTTGGCCATCTGCACGACGTCCTCGACCGCGAGCCCGTCGGCGGGGGCGTCGATGAGCTTGCTGTTCGGGATGAGGGCGGCCGGCTGCGCCAGCCAGGTCGGATACCAGAAGGAGCGGATCTCGCGGCGGGCCTGATAGCGCGCGCCGGCGCCTCCGTCGAAGCCCTCGAAGGAGGGCGGGTTGAGGAACAGCGTTCTCAGGGTATCCATGGACCTATTCTACCAAACGCGCGTCCCGTACGATATATATATGCGCCCACGGGTTGACAGAACGGGATGCGCCTGCTCCAATATGGCGTCCCATGCTCCCGCCGACCCTTCTCCTCCTGCTCCTCTGCGCCCTCCCGGCCCGGGCCCTCGACACGGCCGGCTTCTCCACGGCGATGTCCCCGCATTTCGAGCTCTACCACCAGTCGCCCTTCGCGCCGGCGGGGCTCACGCTGGAGCTCGAGCGCATCCACAACCGCCTGCGCATGGACCTGTCGATGTTCGCCCCCTGGATGGCCAAGGAGCGCGTGAAGATCCTCGTCTATTCCGGCCGCAAGGCCTACGCGTCCGGGGAGCTGCGCCCCCCATCGTGGTCCAACGGGATCGCGCTCTACGATCAGCGCGTCGTCGCGACCTACGAGCAGCCCCCTAAAGGGAAGCTCTTCGAGGTCCTCGGCCACGAGCTCTCGCACCTCTTCTTCGAGAGCTACTGGGGGGAGACGCGCCGCAAGCCGCCCGTCTGGCTCAACGAGGGGCTGGCGATGCTCGAGGAGACGGATCCCAAGGACGCGCAGGACTCCGACTGGTACCGCGCGATGGGGATCTTCGCCGACGGAGGGGCCCTCAAGCTGGAGAGCTTCTTCCGCGTCAACCCCTCCGAAGACCTCAAGACCTCGGAGGCCGTCTCCCGCTGGTACGCGCAGGCCTACTCGGTGGTCTACTTCCTGTACCGCCGTCACTCCCGCCAGCAGTTCTTCAACTTCTGCGGCCAGCTGCGCAACGGGAAGGACCTGCGCGAGTCGCTCTGGCTCGTCTACCGCTATCCCTCCGTCGACAAGCTCCAGACGGCCTGGATGGACTGGCTCCGCCTGCCCGGCACGCGCCCGCAGGGCTCGCTGCGGGCGCCTTCGGCCTCCGTCGTGCAGCCCGCATCGACGAGGGGGGCCGCCCTGAAGGCGACGGGCTTCCGGGGCTTCGGCTTCCGCAGCCTCCTCCCCGACGAAAAGAAATAACACGAGAAGCGCGGAGCGCTTCTCGTGCTGAGCTCGCGAGACGAGCTCCTCGCCGCTTATCGTGCGGCGAGGAGAGGCTTGAGGTAGCGGCCGGTGTGGGACGCCGCGACCGCGGCGACCTTCTCGGGCGTCCCGGCGGCGACGAGGCGGCCCCCGCCGTCGCCGCCCTCGGGGCCGAGGTCCACGACCCAGTCCGAGGTCTTCACGACGTCGAGGTTGTGCTCGATGACGAGCACGGTGTTGCCGGCGTCCACGAGGCGGTGGAGCACGTCGAGGAGCTTCGCGACGTCGTGGAAATGGAGCCCGGTCGTGGGTTCGTCGAGGATGTAGAGCGTGCGCCCGGTGGCCCGGCGGCCGAGCTCCGTGGCGAGCTTCACGCGCTGGGCCTCGCCGCCGGAGAGGGTCGTGGCCGCCTGACCGATCTGGACGTAGGAGAGACCGACGTCGTTGAGGGTCTTGAGCGCGCGCTCGAGGGCCGGGACGGCCGCGAAGAAGACGAAGGCCTCCTCCACCGTCATGCGCAGGACTTCGGCGATGCTCCTCCCCTTGTAGCGCACCTGCAGCGTCTCCTCGTTGAAGCGCTGGCCGTCGCACTCCTCGCATTTCACGTAGACGTCGGGGAGGAACTGCATCGGCGTGCGCAGCGTCCCATCGCCGCTGCAGGCCTCGCAGCGGCCGCCCTTCACGTTGAACGAGAAGCGGCCGGGGCCGTAGCCGCGCCGGCGCGCCTCGGGGACCTGCGAGAAGAGCTCCCGGATGTGGGTGAAGAAGCCGGTGTAGGTCGCCGGGTTCGAGCGCGGGGTGCGGCCGATCGGCGACTGGTCCACGACGACGACCTTGTCGATGTGCTCGATCCCCTCGATGCTCTTGTGCCGGCCCGGCTCCTCCTTCGCGCCGTGGAGCTTCCTCGCGAGCGCCTTGTAGAGGACCTCGTGCACGAGGGTGGACTTCCCCGAGCCCGAGACGCCCGTCACGCAGGCGAAGGTCCCCAGCGGGATCGTCACGTCGATGCCCTGGAGGTTGAACTGCCGCGCGCCGAGGATGCGCAGCGCGCGGCCGGAGCCCGCGCGGCGCTCGGCGCGAGCGCGCACGGAGAGCTCGCCGTTGAGGTAGCGGGCGGTCAGCGAGTCCTTCGAGCGGAGGATCGTCTCGACCGGGCCCTCGGCGACGATGCGTCCACCGTGCACGCCGGCGCCCGGGCCGAGGTCGACGACCCAGTCCGAGGCGCGGATGGTCTCCTCGTCGTGCTCCACGACGACCAGGGTGTTCCCGATGTCGCGCAGGCGCTTGAGCGTGGCGAGCAGACGGGTGTTGTCGCGGGCGTGCAGGCCGATGGAGGGCTCGTCGAGCACGTAGAGGACGCCGGTGAGGCCGGAGCCGATCTGCGTGGCGAGATGGATGCGCTGGGCCTCGCCGCCGGCGAGAGTCTCGGAGCGGCGGTCGAGGGTGAGGTAGTCGAGGCCGACGTTGCGCAGGAACTCGAGGCGGGAGAGGACCTCCTTGAGGATCTGGCGCGCGATGACCTTCTCCTTGGGCCCGAGCTCGAGGGCGCGGAAGAACTCGTGGCTCTTCGCCACGGACATGCGCACGACGTCGATGATGGGGAGCCCTCCCACCTTCACCGCCCAGGCCTCCTTCTTGAGCCGGGCGCCCTTGCAGAGCGGGCAGCCGATGTCGCGCATGAAGCGCTGGCGGATCTCCTCGCGGACGAAGTCGGACTCGGTCTCGGCGATGCGGCGTTCGAGGTTCTTCACGACCCCCTCGAACTCGGAGGGGTTCTTCGCCCAGGAGGCCTTGTAGGTGCCGCCGCCGTTGAGGAGGATCTCGCGCTGGGCGGCGCTGAGCTCCTTGAAGGGGCGGTCGAGCGGGATGCCCTGCTGGCGGCAGACCTGCTCGAGGATCTCGTCGTAGTAGCCCGACCAGGAACGCTTCCAGCGGTGCGTGCGCGTCGTCACCGGGTCGGACCAGGCGGCCAGAGCCCCGTCGCGCACGGAGAGCGCGGGGTCGGGGACGACGAGGTCGACGTCTACGATGGTCTTCACCCCGAGGCCCGCGCACTCCGGGCAGGCGCCGTAGGGCGAGTTGAAGGAGAAGAGGCGCGGCTCGAGCTCGGGGAGGCTGACGCCGCAGTGCGCGCAGGCGTGGTGCTCCGAGAAGAGGCGGTCGTCGACCGCGACCAGGCCTTTCGCTTCCTTGAGGGCGATCTCCACGGAGTCGGCGAGGCGCTCGCGCTCCCCGGCCGAGACCTCCAGGAGGTCGACGAGGAGCTCCACGGTGTGCTTGTCGTAGCGCTTGAGCTTGGGGACCGCGTCGAGCTCGTGGACCTTCCCGTCCACCCGCACCCGGGCGAAGCCGGAACGCTTGAGCCGGGCGAAGAGCTCCTCGTAGGTCCCCTGGCGGCCGCGCACGAGGGGGGAATAGACCGCGACGGTCTTCCCGGCGCAGGTCCGGAGCACTTCGTTGACGATGGCGGAGGCGGACTGCGGGTGGATGCGGCGCCCGCAGTCCGGGCAGTGGGGGACGCCGACGCGCGCGTAGAGCAGCCGCAGGTAGTCGTAGAGCTCGGTCACGGTCGCGACCGTCGAGCGCGGGTTGCGCGAGGGGTTTCGCTGTTCGATGGAGATGGCGGGGGAGAGCCCCTCGATGAGATCGACGTCGGGCTTCTCCATGAGCTCGAGGAACTGCCGCGCGTAGGCGGAGAGGCTCTCCACGTAGCGGCGCTGGCCCTCGGCGTAGAGCGTGTCGAAGGCGAGGCTGGACTTCCCCGAGCCCGAGAGCCCGGTGACCACCGTCATCTTGCCGCGCGGCAGCTCCAGGCGCAGGTCTTTGAGGTTGTGCTGGCGCGCGCCGACGATGCGGATGTTCTCGAGGCTCATGCGGCGCGCGAGCAGCCGCAGTCGACGCGGGGGACCACGAGGGTGTCGCGGCGCTCCGCTTCGCGCGGCTCGGGGTGATCGGTGTTGTAGTGCAGGCCGCGGCTCTCCTTGCGGGAGGAGGCGGAGGCGATGAGGAGCTCCGCGAGCAGGGAGATGTTGCGCAGTTCGACGAGGTCGCGCGACATCGGGTAGTCCCGATAGACCTCCATGACCTCGCGCCGGACGATGCGCATGCGCTCGAGCGCGCTGGAGAGGCGCCGGTCGTTGCGCACGATGCCGACGAAGTTCCAGACGAGGCGCCGGATCTCGTCCCAGTCCTGGAGGATGTAGACGGACTCCTGCTTCGCGGAGGAAGGGGCCGGGCGCCAGGGGTCGGCGGCGGGGAGGGCGTCCCCGCGGACGCGCTCCCAGTCCCGGCCGATGCGGCGGCGCACGCGCTCGGCGAAGACCACTCCTTCGAGCAGGGAGTTCGAGGCGAGGCGGTTGGCGCCGTGCAGTCCCGTGTGCGCGGTCTCGCCGATGGCGTAGAGCCCGGGCAGGGCGGTCGCCCCGTCGCCGTCGACGTCCACGCCGCCGCAGAAGAAGTGCGCGGCCGGCACGACGGGGATCGGGTCTTTCGAGAGGTCGACGCCGGCGCCGAGACAGTGGGCGAAGATGTTCGGGAACCGCTTCTCCAGGAAGTCGCGCGGCCGCGCGGTCATGTCGAGGTAGGCGCACTCGGCGCCGGTGCGCTTGAGCTCCGCGTCGATGGCGCGCGCGACCACGTCGCGGGGTGCGAGGTCCTTGAGCGGGTGCACGCCCTCCATGATCCGGGTCCCGTCGCGGCGGACCAGCACGCCGCCTTCCCCGCGCAGGGCCTCGGAGAGGAGGAAGCGGCGTCCCTGCTCCTCGCGCACGCCCGGGTCGTAGAAGCAGGTGGGATGGAACTGCACGAACTCGAGGTTGGCGAGAGGGACGCCGGCGCGATAGGCCATGGCCATGCCGTCGCCGGTGGCGATGTCGGGGTTGGACGTATAGAGATAGACCTTCCCGGCGCCGCCGCAGGCGAGCACGGTCGCCCGCGCGCGCAGGACCCGGACCTCCCCCGAGGCCGCGTCCAGGACGTAGGCGCCGCGGCAGCGGTTCTCACCCGCCGGGATCTTCGCCGGGCTGTCGTCGAGGAGAAGGTCCACCGCGACGTGGTTCTCGATGAGGCGGACCGAGGGGTGAGCGCGCAGCGACTGCACGAGCGCCCGCTCGATCTCCTTCCCCGTGAAATCGCCCGCGTGCAGCACGCGGCGATGGGAGTGGCCTCCCTCGAGGCCGAGGTCGAGGCGGCGCCGGCTCTCGGAGAAGCGCACGCCCAGCTCGATGAGCTCCTTCACGCGCGCGGGACCGTCGGCGACGACGGAGCGCACGACGCCCTCGCGGCAGAGACCGCCGCCCGTGCGCAAGGTGTCGGCGACGTGGCTCTCGAGGCTGTCGTTCTCGCCCACGACGGCGGCGATCCCGCCCTGCGCGTAGTTCGTCGCCGAATCGGCGGCGGCCTTCTTCGTGACGAGGGCCACCGTGCCGAGCTCGGAGAGTTTGAGGGCCGCGGAGAGACCCGCGATCCCGCTTCCGATGACGAGGAAATCCGACGAAGAATCCATGTTCCGGGGTATTTGACGGAGGAGGAAGGGAATGCTATAAACCCTTCGCCCGTCGATTGTACAAAATGCGGGCGCCACCGACATGATCCGCGCACTGGGAAGCCGCATCCCCCGCCTCCACCGCAGCGCCTTCGTCCACGACTCCGCCGAGGTCTGCGGCGCCGTCCGACTCGGCGCGCGCGCCTCCGTCTGGCCGTTCTGCTCCCTGCGCGGAGACCTCGAACCCATCCTCGTCGGCGAGGGGACCAACGTCCAGGACCTCTGCGCCCTGCACACCAGCGCCGGCCATCCCGTCGTCCTGGGACGGGGGATCACGGTCGGGCACCGCGCGGTGCTCCACGGCTGCCGGGTCGGCGACGGCTCGCTCATCGGCATGGGCGCCGTCGTCCTCGAGGCGGTCATCGGCCGCGAGTGCCTCGTCGGAGCCGGCGCGCTCGTCCTCGGCGGCATGCGGGTCCCTCCGCGGAGCCTCGTGCTCGGCTCTCCGGCGAAGGTCGTGCGGAAGCTGAAGCCCTCGGAGCTGCGCGAGCTGCGCCGCGCCGCGCGGGCCTACCTGCGCCTGGCGCCGCTGCACCGCCGCGACGCGCGGCCGGTGTTCCCCTCATGAGGGCCCTCCTCCTGCTGGCGTGCGGCTTCGCCGCCGGCTGGGCGGCCGCCGCCTGGCGCGCCCGACGGCTCACGCAGACCCGCGCGCGGATGCTGTCCTTCGTCTCGCACGAGCTCAACACCCCCGTGACCTCGCTGCGCATGACGGTCTCCAACTTCCTCAACGGCGTCTTCGGCCCCGTGCCCGAGGAGCAGAAGCCCTGGTTCGACCTGCTCAACGAGCAGATGTCGCGCCTGGGCGCCCTGGTGGGGGACCTGCGGGACTTCATCCACCTCGAGATGCACCGCGACCTCCAGCTCAACCGCGAGCGCGTGCGCCTCTGCGAGCTCTCCCAGAAGGTCGTCGACGAGCTGCGCGAAGGCTTCGCGCGCGCCGACATCGTCCTGCAGGTCGAGGGCCTCGACGCGCTCCCCGAGACCGAAGCCGACCCGGAGCGCATCGAGCGCGTCCTCTTCGCGATGCTGCTGCACGCGCGCAAGTTCCGTCTGCGCGGCCCCGTGCGCGTCCTCACCGCCGCCTCCGGCGCCGCCCGCATCGAGGTCCGCTACGAAGGGCCGAAGCCGGAGCCGGGCTACGCGCAAGCGGCCCTCGACCTCTACTATCCCGCCCGCCGCCCGGAGTCCCAGGTCCTCGCCAGCACGGGGCTCGGACTCGGGCTCGCCGCGCGCGTCGCCGAACTTCACGGGGGGCGCATGACGCTCGAGGTGGACCCGGACGGCCGGGCCGCCATCGCGCTGGAGCTCATCCGATCATGACCCGAATCCTCATCATCGAAGACGACTTCGCGCTCGCCGAGAGCCTTCAGGCGCTGCTCAAGAGCAAGGGCTACGAGGTCTCCTTCGCCCCCGACGGGCTCCAGGGGCTCGAGATGGCGCGCAAGGGAAGGCCCGACCTCATCCTCCTCGACGTGCTCATCCCCCGCGTCAACGGCTACGAGGTCTGCCGCCAGCTGCGCACCGAGCCGAAGACCAAGGAGATCCGCATCGTCATGGTCACGGGCCTCGGCACGATGCGCGACGTCGAAAAGGCCTTCGCCTGCGGCGCCACCGACTACATCATCAAGCCCTTCAACACCGACCGCCTCCTCAAAAAGATCGAGAAGGTGATGGGCTCCGGCCCCACCGCCTCCTGACGCCCCTCCAGGCGCACCGCCGTCTGCTGCGCCGCTTCGGCCCGCAGGGCTGGTGGCCTCTCACGCCTCCCGGCTCCCTGCGCCCCCGCTGCCGTCCCGGAGACCGACGTCCTCCGGGGGAACGGGGGGCGTTCGAGGTCTGCGTCGGCGCGCTGCTCACGCAGAACACGGCCTGGGTCAACGTCGAGCGGGCGCTCGCCGAGCTCCACCGCTCGCGCGTCCTCACTCCGGAGCGGCTCCTGGCGCTCGACGCCCCGCGCCTGCAGCGGCTCATCCGCTCCTCGGGCTGCTTCCGGCAGAAGGCGCGCCGCCTCAAGGACTTCAGCCGGCGCCTGCGCGCGCAAGGGCGGCCGCTGCGCGCATGGCTCAGCGGCCCGCTCGACGTCGTGCGCGCGGAACTGCTCGCGACCCGCGGCATCGGGCCCGAGACCGCCGATTCCATGCTGCTCTACGCGGGGGGCCGGCCGGTCTTCGTCGTCGACGCCTACACGCGCCGCATCGGCGGCCGCGTCGGCTGGCTGGGAGCGTCCTGGGAGTATGACCGGGTGCGCGCCTTCTTCGAGGACGCCCTCCCGCGCTCCGTCCCGGTCTATCAGGAAGCTCACGCCCTCTTCGTCGCGCTGGCGAAGGCGCACTGCCGCACGAAGCCCGTCTGCGAGGGATGTCCGCTGCGCTCCGGCTGCCGGGCGGGAGGGCGGCGGGCGTCGAAATAGGTATCATAGACTCATGGACGCCATCGAGAAGCTGGAAGCGGCGCGCGAAGCGCTCTCTGAGAGTCCGCGCCGGGCGCTATCGCTCCTGCCCCGGGCCGCGGCGCTTCCGCCGGCCCTGCGCCCTGAACGGGATTTCGTCGAGGCCGAGGCGCTGCGCGCGCGCGGCTTCCTCGCCTCCTCCGAGAGCCTCTACGCCGGAGTCCTCTCGCGCCTCACCCCCTCGGAGGACCCCGTCCTCTTCATCGAGTCCTGCCTCGCGCGCGCGGCGGCGCTGCGCAGCCTGGGAAGGACCCGCGAAGCGTCGGGTCTGCTCGCCAAAGCCGGCCGCGCTCCCTGGGCCCGCCGCTTCGCGCATCGGCTGCGTCTCGAGCGCGCCCTCGTCCTGCGCGCCGAGGGACGCCATCGCCCCGCCCTGCGCGAGCTGCGCTCCCTCCTCGCCGGCGCCCTGGACGCGCGGGACGCGCAGGAGGCCGCCTTCCTCCTGTGGGCCATCGGCGGCGCGGAGCGCCTCGAAGGGGAGCTCGAGGCGTCGGTCCGCTCGTTCAAGCGCTCCCGGACGCTCTTCCGCCGCGCCGGAGACCGGCTCGGGGAGGGCTACGCCCTCTTCGGGCTCGCCGGCGTCTCCCGCATCCGGGGCCGCGCGGCCGACTCCGAGCGCTTCTACGCGCGGGCCGCCGCCGTCTTCTCGCAGAGCGAGGACCTCTTCGGCCGCGCCTACGCGTTCTGCGGCCGCGCCAACGCCCTGCGCCAGCTCGGCCGCCTCGACGAGGCGGAGCGCCTCTACCGTTCGGCCTACGGGCTCTACGCCTCCCTCGGCGACGAGGTGGACCTCGCCTATGTCGTCTGGGGACAGGGGAAGATCCTTCTCCAGCGCGGAGCGCTCGCCGGCTCGCGCAGCCTGCTCCTGCGGGCGCTCGGGATGTTCTCGCGAGGGAACGAGACGCGCGGGGTCGTGCTCAGCGAACTCGCGCTCGCGCAGGCGCTCTACGCGCTGGGGAAGGTCCGCCAGGCCGAGGGCCTGAAGAAGCGCGCCGAGGTCCGCGCCGCGCGCGCCGGCCTCCATACCCCGCTGGAAGTCTTCACCTGAGCATCCACTTCTCCGTCGCCGCCGAAGCCCCGCCGCCCCTGCGCGAGCTGCTGGAGGGCATCCCTGCGCGCGGCCTGCGCAGCGCACCCGCCCTCCCGGAGGGGGCCTCCGCCTGGCTCAAGCGTCCCTGGACCTTCCACGTCGACCGGCGCTCCACGCGCCTCACGGAGGTCCGCTTCACGGGGGACCGCTTCGAGGTCGGCGTCCTCGCCGCCGCCGCGCCCGAGGATTGGGAGCTCGCCCTGCGGCTCGTCGAACGCTCGGCGGAGCTCCTGCACGCCCGCGAGGTGGACTGCGACGTCTTCGGGATCCTCCCGTCGGGAGAGCTGCGGGAGATCTTCGCGCCCGCCATCATCGCCGAGCAGGTGCGCTCCGACGCCCGGACGCTGGCCCGGATCGTCGGCGCGGAGCACCGGGTCCTGAAGATCCCGGGGCCGACACGCGACTTCTGCGTGGGACCGCGGCTGATGACGGAACTGGAGGGGGAGGGCTCCGCGGAGCTCTTCCCGCAGCGCCTGCTCAGGGCCATGCGCGCCGTACAATGGGCCGACACCGGGCGCTACCCCGCCGCGGATCTCTACGAGTTCCGGGAGTCCCAGGGGATGGGGACCTGCGCCGCCTGGTACGGCGAGCGCGACGCGCTCCTTCCGGCCGCCGACTTCATCATCCTCCTCACGGGAACCGACGGGCGCTCCGGGCCGGTGGTGCCGTTCCGGCACTTGCGCGAGCTGGCCGGCGAACACTGGAGCTCCCTCGACGAATGCCAGGGCCTCGTGCGCGGATTCGGAGAGGAATGGCCCGAGATCCTGCGCCGTGCGGCCGAGTTCGCGGCCCCCTCCGACGGCACCCCTCCCATCTTCATGGATTGAGCGCCCCCGAGGGGCGCTCAATCCATGGCTTTTTTGAACAAGCCCCAGCCGGGATTTCCTATGGAAATCCCGGCTATTTCAATGTGGCTTTGACGATGTAGTCGCCCGGCTCGAGGCGGTCGAGGACGTCGAGGCCGATGACGACGCGGCCGAAGGCGGTGTAGCGTCCGTCGAGATGCGGCGCGTCGATGAGCGTGATGAAGAGCTGGCAGCCGCCGGTGTCCTTGCCCGCCCTGGGCATCCCCAGGGTCCCCCGCGCGAAGCGCAAAGGAGTGGTCTCGTCGCGCAGGAAGTAGCCGGCGTCGCCCCAGCCGGTGCCGCGGGGGTCCCCGCCCTGCACGACGAAGTTGGGGACGACGCGGTGCCACACCTTCCCGTCGTAGAAGCCCCGTCGCACGAGCGAGACGAGGTTCGCGGAATGCGTGGGGGCCTCCTCGGGAGCGAGCTCGAGGATGAGCTCTCCCTTGCTCGTGAGCAGCGAGACCCGCGTCCCGGGCGCGGGGACGGGCTCCGCGAGGAGCGGGGACGGTGACGGAGCCTCCGGCGCTGGGGCCGGCCGGCCGAGCGCCTTCGCCGCCGCCGCGCGCACGGAAGGCGCGGGGTCCTCGAGCAGACGCTCCCGCCAGCGCTGCAGCTCCGCGGACTTCGGCGCCGTCGCCGCGAGCGCGGACCCGGCCTCGACGAGCGACTCGCGCAGCTCCACGAACTCGCGCGAGAAGGAGAGGCGGTAGCACTCTTCGAGGTCGGGAAGAAGCGAGGGTTCCTTGAGCTTCGCGGCCGCCTCGACGGCGGCGCCGCGGACCTCCAGCGGCGCCGACGCGTCGCGCAGGGCGGTCGAGAGGGCGGCGCGGGACTCCTTCGGCCAGCCCTCGGCGAAGGTCCGCAGCGCGGCGGCGCGCACGCGCACGTCCTCGTCCTTGAGCGCGGCCGCGAGCAGGCGCGGCCCTTCTCTCGGGAGCTTCAGCGCGGACTCCGCGGCGCGCAGGCGCACCCACCAGGAGTTGTCGGAAGCCGCCCTCTTGAGTTCGCGCGCCGCCTTGTCGCCCAGGCGCGCGGAGAGTCCCGCCGCGGCCTCGGCGCGCACGGAGGAGGAGCCGTCGAGGAGCAGCCGCCGCAGGGCCGCAGGGTCGCCTTCGCGGTTCCCGAGGGCTTCGGCCGCGGCCGCGCGCACGCGGGGGGAGGGGTCGGCGAGGGTCCGCGCGGAGATGCGCTCGGCTCCGCCGGCGGCGCGCAGCAGGGCGAGGGCCTCGACGCGGACGCGTTCGTCGCCGTCCTCGAGGCACTCCTCGCCCGCTTCGGCCGGAGCGGCGGCGCCCAGCTTCGAGAGGGAGCGCAGGGAGAAGAGGCGCGCGCGGGGGTCCGACGCGGTGATGGCCTCCGCCAGGGAGCCCGCGGCCTCCTTCGACGGCCAGCGGCTGAAGGCGTAGGCGCAGGCCCAGCGCGAGGGGGACTCCTCGCGCAGGCAGGCGAGAAGCCCCTGCACGGCCGCCGTGGAGTAGGCGGGGACGCGCTCGAGCAGGCGCATGCGGAAGAGCGCGAGGGCCGCGGCCTCGCGGACCGCGGGGTCCTTTTCGCGCAGGAGCCGGGCCGCCCAATCCTGCTCGTCGGCCCCTCCCGCGCGCCCGAGGGCGTCGAGGGCGGCGAGACGCACGGCGGCGGCCGGGTCTTCGAACGCCTCCTCGAGGGCCTCCGTCACGGCCCCGGAGGCCGGAGAGGTGCTCTCCGCGGCGACGAGGCCGACGGAGAAGGCGGCGTCCGAGCGCACGCGCGCGGAGTCGTCGCGCAGAGCGCGCAGAAGGCCGTCGAGATAGCCGGCGGAGCCGATGCGCCCCATCGCGCGGGCGGCGCGGGCGCGGCGCTCGGCGGAGGCGTCGCTCAGGGCCGTGCGCAGGAGCGCGGAATCCGGCTCGCGCAGGTCCTCCGCCGTGCGCAGGTCGGCGTCGGGCGCGGCGGTCTGCCCCGAGAGGGGGGAGGCGGCGAGAAGCAGCAGGAGGAGCGTCGTCATGCGCTCAGTCTATAAAAAGAAGAGGCCGGGCGGCACGAGCCGCCCGGCCTCCCTGCGCTCCGACTCAGATGAAGAGCGGAGCGAGGACCAGCGTGACCGTCGAGAGCAGCTTGATGAGGACGTGCAGCGAAGGGCCGGCGGTGTCCTTGAGCGGGTCGCCGACGGTGTCGCCCACGACCGCGGCCTTGTGGGCCGGAGAGCCCTTGCCCCCGAAGGCGCCGAGCTCGATGTACTTCTTGGCGTTGTCCCACGCGCCGCCGCCGTTGTTCATCATGGTCGCCATCAGGATGCCGGTGATGGTGCCGACCATGAGCAGGGCCGCGACCGCCTCGGCGCCGATGCCGAAGAGCTTGAAGAAGAGGCCGACGGCCACCGGCATGCCGACGGCGAGGATGCCGGGAAGGATCATCTCCTTGAGCGCGCCGGTCGTGACGATGTCGACGCAGCGGCCGTAGTCGGGCTCCTCGGTCCCCTTCATGATGCCCGGCTTCTCGCGGAACTGGGCGCGGACGTCGTTGATGACGAAGTAGGCCGCCTTGCCCACCGCGCGGATGGCCAGCGAGCTGAACAGGAAGACGAGCATCGCGCCGAGCAGGCCGCCGACGAAGACCTCCATCTTGGCGATGTCCACGCTGTGGAAGGCCTTCCCGGTGAGGAGCGTCACCTCGTCGAGGTAGGCCGAGAACAGCAGGAACGCGGCCAGGGCGGCCGAGCCGATGGCGTAGCCCTTCGTGAGCGCCTTGGTCGTGTTGCCCACCGCGTCGAGCCGGTCGGTGCGGCGGCGGATGTCCTCGGCCTGATGGCTCATCTCCACGATGCCGCCGGCGTTGTCGGTGATGGGCCCGAAGGTGTCCATCGCCAGGATGTAGGCGCAGGTCGAGAGCATGCCCATCGTCGCGATGGCCGTGCCGTAGAGGCCCGCCGAGGAGCGGGTGATCCCCTCGACGCCCGTGAGCGCCTGGATGCCGCAGTGGTAGGCGCCGAGCAGGGCGACCGAGATGGCCACGACCGGCAGGGCCGTACATTCGAGCGCGACCGC
This sequence comes from Elusimicrobiota bacterium, assembly GCA_041660925.1. NCBI lineage: Bacteria > Pseudomonadati > Elusimicrobiota > Elusimicrobiota bacterium. Next base: position 337,067 of record JBAZVI010000002.1, on the reverse strand, counting down.
GAAGCCGGAGATGATGGTGGTCGCCGGCCCCGTCTGGCAGGCCTCCGCGATCTCCTTGACCGGACGGTACTTGTACTCGGTGTAATACTGCGTGATGAGCACGAACGCGTAGCTCGTCAGGATGCCGATGACGCCGGCGCCGAAGAGCCAGAGGTTGTTCTTGAGCAGCCAGTGCACCGCTCCGTAGAAGCCGACGATGGCGAGAACCGTGGTGACGTTGTAGCCGCGATTGAGGCTGTGCATCGGGTCGGTCTCGTCTTCCTTGACCGACACCGACATGACGCCGACCGCCGCCGCGATGAGGCCGAAGGCGCGCGCGACGAGGGGGAAGAGGATGCCCTCGATGCCGAAGACCGGGTAGAGCGCGGTGCCGAGGATCATGGCTCCGACGTTCTCGGCCGCCGTCGACTCGAAGAGGTCCGCGCCGCGGCCCGCGCAGTCGCCGACGTTGTCTCCCACGAGGTCGGCGATGACCGCGGGGTTTCGCGGGTCGTCCTCGGGGATGCCGGCCTCGACCTTGCCGACGAGGTCGGCGCCGACGTCGGCGGCCTTCGTGTAGATGCCGCCGCCGAGCTGAGCGAAGAGAGCCACGAACGACGCGCCGAAGCCGAAGCCGACGATCTTCAGCGGGACGAGCTTCATGACCTCGGGGTCGCCGGTGTTCCCGCCCAGGAGGTAGAAGAGCCCGCCCACGCCGAGGAGGCTCATGGAGACGACGGTGAGGCCGCTGACCGCCCCTCCGCGCAGGGCCGTCTGGAGGGCGTCGTTGAGGCTCTTGCGGGCGGCCGACGCGGCCCGGATGTTCGAGCGGATCGAGATGTACATCCCGATGTAGCCCGCCAGGCCCGAGCAGAAGGCGCCGAGGATGAAGGAGAGCGAGGTCTGCCAGGCGGTGGTCATGTTCCCCTGCACGCCGGCGTAGACCGCGAACATCACGACCGCGAGGGCGATCGCGAGCATCGCGATGGTCTTGTTCATCCGTCGGAGGAACGCTTCGGCGCCGGCCTTGATGGCGTCCGAGATCTTGCGCATCTCGGGGGTGCCGTCGTCGCGGCGCAGGACGTTATGGGCGAGCCAACCGGCGAAGGCCAGGGACAGGAGGCTGATGACGAGGACTAGCGCAAGCATTCATGTGCTCCTTGACGCGATATGCATACACCTTTTATAGGTGCATGATTATACATTATACCATCAAAAACGAGATAATGAACGCTCGTTCATTTTTGATTCAGGAGAGCGGGAGCTCGGTGCGGCCGCCGTCCGGCCGGAGGATGATGAATTTCACGGGGTGCTGACGGCTCTGGGCGATCGCGCCCCAGGCCATCGCGAGACGTTCGAGCTGGGTCTCGCCGCTCATGACGTTGGACGCCCCCATGACGACGGTCTGGGCGCCGACCGTCTGCGCGGCCTGGGCGATGGCGAGGAAAGGGTCGCTCGCGACGACGAGGAGGGGGACCACCGGCTTGCCGTGCTTCTCCGAGAGCGCGACCACCTGGGTGAAGAGGAGCTCCTCCTCCGGGCTCATGCGCTCGACCTCTCCGCCGAGCATGATGCCGCCGGCCCGGCGCGCGTGGAGGACGATGACCTCGCTCTCGTCGGTGTCCGTCGACTCGAGGAGCTTGTGGAGGGCATGCATGTGGACGCCGTCGCGCAGGGCGAGGAGGATGCGGCGGGGAAGCTGCACGTCGTCGAGGACGCCGTGGAGGTCGCCCTGCTGCAGCAGGTTCAGCTTCTCGCGATGCTCGGCGGAGAGCGCCTTGCGCCGGTTCATGCTCTCCGAGACCACGAAGACGACGTAGAAGACCGCCGTGAAGGCGAGTCCCCAGACCGTCGCCACCTTCTTCGTGAACAGGTTCGTGAGCGCGACGCCCAGGAGGAACACGAAGATGAGGCCGATGCCGAGCGGGAGCTGGAGCGTCCCAAGACGCAGGTTCAAGGGGACCATCCACTCGCGCGGGGTGCGGTCCTTGAAGCGCAGGGCGATGACCGAGGCCGCCATGAACACGAAGCTCCAGATGACGCCGAACGCGTACGCCTCTCCGAGCAGGTAGACGTCGCCGCGGCTGGCGACGATCGTGACGAGCTGGAGCGCGACCACGAGGTTGATCGTGCGGTGCGTGGTCCCGTACTTCGGATGCAGCCAGCGGAACCAGTCGGCGAGGATGCCGTCCTCGGCGACGCGGTTGAGCACGCCGTTGGCGCCGACGATGGCGGTGTTGACGGCGCCGGAGAGGATGAGGGCGCCGACGATGACGACGAAGGCCTGGAGGAGGAGCAGGGCGCGATGCGGACCTTCCTGGAACATCGCCAGGCCGGCGAGCAGGTTGTCGAGGTAGCGGCCGCGCTCGCCGTCCGGGATGATGGAGGAGGCCAGGAAGGTGGAGCCCACGGTGAGCGTGAACGCGAAGAGGAAGATGAAGAGGGCCGCCCGCTTGAGATTGACGTGCTTCGGGGCCTCCATCTCGCGGTAGACCTGCGCCAGCGACTCGAGCCCGCTGAGGCCCAGGAAGGAGTGCCCGATGGCGACGAAGACGCCGGCCGCCCCGATCGTGCGGACCCAGTCCTGCCCGTCGAGCCAGCCGAGCGCCTCGGGCCGGAAGGAGAGGGTGAAGGGGGGCAGGGAGAAGCCCCGGGACCACAGGGTCCAGGCGCTCCAGCCGAAGACGACCAGCGCCATCACGGACGTCAGCTGGATGATGAAGAGCGATTTTCCGGAGGACTCCTCGATGCCGATGATGTTCTGGCGCCAGAAATAGACTGTCACGACCACGGCGAAGATCATCGAGAACAGATGGGGGTCCACGTGCCAGCCGATGCGCAGCACCGGGAAGGCCGTGTTGAGCAGCCCGGCGAGATACTGCCCGGCGGAGACGCTGGAGATGGGTCCGGTGAGGACGTAGTCGAACATGAGGGCCGAGACCGCGATCTTCGCCAGCGGGGCCCCCATCGACTGGCGGACGACCTTATAGACGCCCCCGCGCACGAACATGCTCGAGGACTCGAGGTAGACCGCGAGCATGCAGGCCGAGAAGGCCATCACCGCCAGTATGAACCAGGGGGCGGAGCGGCCGATGGCCTGCTCGGCGATGCCGCCCGCGTAATACGCCGAGGAGGCCATGTCGCAGAGCACGATGGACCCTGCGCGCCAGAAGGAGATGAAGGAGAGCATGGCGGTCGTCATCACGACGACGCCGCCGACGCGCCTGGAGACTCCTGTGGGCTTCTCGGGAGGGGCCATGGGGTGGGCGGGGACTATATCACGGCCCCGCCGGGGGAGTCAATCGACGGGGACGAAGCGTCCTTTCGAGGCCCGATAGAGGGTCACGCTGCGCAAAGTCGTATCGCCCTTCCGATCGAAGGAGGTCGTGCCGGCGAGGCCGCGCCAGCGCGTCCCCCGCAGGGCCTCGAGCAGGGGGCCGCGCTGGGGTCCCGCGCGGCGCAGGGCCTCGAGCGCGATGGAGGCCGCGTCGTAGGCGAAGACGTCGAAGGGGCCCGGCTCGGCGCCGGGGTACCTGCGCCGGTACGCGTCGAGGAACTCGGCGCCCCGGTCGAGCTTCTCGAGCGGCCGGCCCGGGGCGGTGAAGAGGGCGCCTTCGGCGGCGTCGCCGGCGAGGGAGAAGACCTCGACCGCGCGCGCGCCGTCTCCGGCGAGGAAGGGGACCTTGAGCCCGGCGCGGCGCGCCTGCGCGAGCAGGAGCCCGAACTCGGGATAGGCGCCGCCGAAGAAGACCGCCTCGGGGCGGTCGGCTCGGACCTTCTCGACGAGCCCGCCGTAGTCGCGCGCGCCCACGGGGACCCCGCGCAGGCCGGCGACGCGGCCTCCCGAACGCTCGAGGCGCCGCGCGAACTGCTCGGAGAGGTTGCGGCCGTAGGGGGTCCCGTCGTGGAGGACCGTGAAGCGGCGCAGCCCCCGGTCGACGGCGGACGCGGCCGCGCGGTCGGCCTGGAGCTCGTCGGTCGGCACGAGCCGGAAGACGTTGCGGGGGCCGGGCCAGCCCGGCTCGAGCTGCGCCGCCGTCAGGCGCGGGTGCGTGGCCGCCGGCGTGAGCATCGCGAGGGAGCCGGCGGCGTAGATCGGCGCGGCCGCCAGCGAGCAGCCGGAAGTGTAGTGGCCGATCACGGCGACGACCCGGGGGTCGGCGAGGATGAGGCGGGCCGCGCGCACGGCCGTGTCGGGCTCGGCGCGGTCGTCGAAGGCGACGACCTCGACGGGCACGGGCAGGCCTCCCTGCGCACGGGCGTGCTCCACGGAGAGCTCGACCGCCCGGCGGACGCCCTGCCCGCCCGCGCTGAGGTCCCCGGTCAGGGGGACGGCGACCGCGATGCGGGCGACGCGCGGCTCGGGGGAGCAGGCCGCGGCCCACGCAAGGAGGGGGAGGAGCGCGAGGAGGGGGAGGGCGCGACGCGGCTTCATCGGGGGGGCTTTATATCAAATACGACGAGGTCTCCGCGCGTTTCTTGCTCCCTGCGCGCGAATTTCGGATAATGCGTGCGTGATTACGGCCGCAGTCGCCGTCTGCGCCGCCGCGGCGATCCTCTTCGCCGTCCTCGCCCTCTTCCAGCGCTCGCTCTACGGCAGCGCGCTCTGCCTCCTGGTCGTCCTCCTGCAGGTCGCCGCCCTCTACTTCCTGCTCGGCGCCCGCCTCCTCGGCCTCCTGCAGGTCCTGATCTACGCCGGCGCGGTCATGGTCCTCATCGTCATCGCGGTCATGGCCTCCGCCCCGCGCGTCGAGAAGCTCTGGGCCGACGGACCGCCGCGCTCGCTGGCGTGGGTCGCGCTGGCGGTCCCGCTCCTCGAGCTCCTGGTCCTGGCGCCGCTCGCGCGAGACGCCGCTCCGGCGCTGCCTCCGGCGGCCGCACTGGAGCGCGGCACCGCCCTCCTCCTTTTCGGGCCCTACGCCCCGCTCACCGAGGCCCTCGGACTCCTCGTGCTGGTCGCGGCGCTCGCCGTCGTCCGCGAGCGTCCCGACGAGGGAGCGGGCCGATGAGCGCGTCCTTCTGCGTCCAGGCGGCGGCCGCCCTCCTCTTCCTCATCGGAGCCGCCTTCATCGTCCTGCGTCGTCAGCTCATCGCCATGCTCATCGGCCTCGAGCTCATGATCAACGCCGCGAACCTGGTCCTCGTCCAGGCGGCGCTCGCGCGCGGTGACGCCCGCGGACTCGCCGTGGCGCTCCTGGTCCTCGCGGCGGCGGCGGCGGAGGCCGTGGTCGGCATCGTCCTCGTCCTCGAGCTCGACCGCGCGGGCCGGCCGGCCGAGACCCAGGCGCTCGAGGAGCTTCAGGGATGACGCCCGGAACACTGGACCTCCTCGCCGTCCGGACCCTCTTCGCCGCCCCCGTCCTGGCCCTGCTCGCGGGCTATTTCCTCTTCGGCGGGCGCTGGTCCCGCCGGGCGCACTGGCCGCCGCTCCTCTCCTGCGCCGCGGTCGCGGCCTCGGCGCTCTGGCTCGCGTGGCAGGTCCGCCACGGCCTGGTCATCGACTCGACCGCCTGGCGCTGGCTCTCCGCCGGCTCCTTCTCGGTCGACTTCGGGGTCCGCATCGACGGGCTGAGCGCCTCGGTGCTCGCGATGGTCAGCGTCGTGGGCGCCCTCATCCACGTCTACGCGGTCGGCTACATGCAGGGCGACGAGGGCTATGCCCGCTTCTTCCTCTACTTCCACTTCTTCCTCCTGTCGATGGTCGGGCTGCTCGTCTCCAACAGCTACCTCCAGATGTACCTGTTCTGGGAAGGGGTCGGCCTCGCCTCCTTCCTCCTCATCGGCTTCTGGTCGCACAAGGAGAGCGCCCGGCGCGCGGCCTGGAAGGCCTTCCTGGTCAATCGCATCGGCGACGTGGGCTTCATGCTCGCGGTCCTCCTTCTGCTCCGCGCGCTCGGGACGACGCGCTTCGAGGAGGTCTTCGCGCGCGTCGGAGAGCTCTCGCCCGCTCTCGCCCTCGCCGTGGCCGGGCTCCTCTTCTGGGGCGCCTCAGCCAAGTCGGCCCAGTTCCCGCTCCATGTCTGGCTGCCCGACGCGATGGAGGGCCCCACGCCGGTCTCCGCGCTCATGCACGCGGCCACGATGGTCACCGCCGGGGTCTTCCTCATGGCCCGCTCCATGCCGCTCCTCTCTCGCGCGCCCGCGGTCATGACCGCCATGGTCGTCGTCGGGCTGGCGACGGCGCTCGGCGCCGCGGTCGTGGCAGCCACGCGCCGCGACCTCAAGCGCATCCTCGCCTACTCGACGGTGAGCCAGCTCGGCTTCATGATGACGGCGCTCGGGACCGGGAACCTCTTCGGCGCGGTCTTCCATCTCATCACGCACGGTTTCTTCAAGGCCCTCCTCTTCCTCTGCGCGGGCAGCGTCATCCACGCCCTCCACGACGACCTGCACGGCGCGACGAGCGCGACGGTCGACGACGCCGGAGGGCTCTCGAGGCAGATCCCGGTGACGACCGGCGCCTTCCTCCTGGGCGCGCTCGCCCTCGCCGGGGTCCCGCCCCTGGCCGGCTTCTTCAGCAAGGACTGCATCCTCGAGGGCGCCCACGCCGCGGGCCCGGTCCCCTTCCTCCTCGCGCTCTGCGTCGCGGCCGGCTCGGCCGTCTACATCTTCCGCATGCTCTTCCTCGTGTTCTTCGGCGAGCGCCCCGAACAGCGCGGCCCGCGCTCCCACGGCCACGAGCCGGGCCTGCGCATGAAGATCCCGGTCCTGACGCTCGCGCTCTGCAGCGCGGCCGCCGGCGCGCTCGGCGGCCCGGTCGCGGCGATGCTCGGCGTCGAGGCGCCCGTCCTCGACCTCGCCGTCTCGCTGAAGGCGCTGACCTTCGCGGGCTTCGGCTTCGCCGCGGCCTGGGTCCTCACCACCGCGCGCCCATCCTTCGACTGGGAGTGGCGCCGCCGCCGCCCCGGCCTCGAGCGCCTCGTCGACTCCGAGTTCGGCTGCCAGACCTTCACGACGGCGCTCGCGCGCGCAGGAGGAGACTTCGCCGCCTTCCTCGCCGACGCCTGGGAGCGCCGACGCTGGGACCCCTTCACCGAAGCCCTGGGAGACACCTGCGCCGGCCTGGGCGAAGGCCTCTCCGCCGTCGCCCGCGGACGCCTCAACGAATACGTCTGGTGGATGGTTCTGGGCGCCGCGGTCCTCGCTTCCACCGTCGTGGTGAGGACCCTGTGACCCTCTCCCTGACCACTCTCTGGCTCGCGCCCGCCCTCGCCGTCCCGGCGGTCTGGGCCATGCCCGGACGCCGTTCGGCGCGCTGGGCCGCGGTCCTCGTCTCCGCCGCGCTGCTCGCCTACGCGCTCTTGCTCCTCGTCCCGTATTCCGCCGGGAGCGGCCTCCTGCGCCTCGAGGAGCTCGGCGGCGCCGGCCTCCTCGGCATCCGCTACCACCTCGCCGTCGACGGCATCGCCCTCACCCTGTGCTGGCTCACCGCCCTCCTCACCGTGCTCGGCCTCCTCGCCTCCTGGAAGCTCGAGGTCCCGCCCGCCTACTGGGCCTCCTTCCTCGCGCTCGAGGCCGCGCTCATGGGCATCTTCACCTCCCGCGACCTCTTCTACTTCTATGTCTTCTGGGACGTCGCCCTCGTCCCGATGTTCTTCATCATCGGACTCTGGGGCTCCGAGAACCGCCGCAAGGCGGCCTACAAGTTCTTCCTTTACACCTTCCTGGGGAGCATGTCCCTGCTGATCGGCCTCGTCGCCCTCGTCACGCTCCACCACGGAGCGACCGGCATCTGGACCTGGGACATGGGCGAGCTGGCGCGCTCGCCGATCCCGCCGTCCGCCGTCCCCTGGATCTACGCGGCCCTCGCGCTCGGCTTCGCGGTCAAGATCCCGGTGTTCCCGCTGCACAACTGGCTCCCCGACGCGCACACGGAGGCCCCGGCGGCCGGCTCCGTCCTCCTCGCCGGCTCCATGCTCAAGATGGGCGTCTTCGGCTTCATGCGCGTGCTCCTGCCGGTCTTCCCCGAGATGAGCGCGGACGTCCTGCCCTGGCTCGGCGGGCTCGGCGCGGTCAACATCGTCTACGGAGCGCTCTGCGCGATGGCGCAGAAGGACCTCAAGCGCCTCGTCGCCTTCACGAGCGTGAGCCACATGGGCTTCTGTCTCCTGGGCCTCTACTCGCTGACGCCGCAAGGCGTCTGCGGAGCGGCCCTGCAGATGCTCAACCACGGCCTCTCGACCGGAGGGCTCTTCCTCCTCGTGGGCTTCCTCTACGAGCGCACGCACCGGCGCGGGCTGGGGGACTTCGGCGGGCTCTCCGAGCGGGCGCCGATGCTGACGTTCTTCTTCGCGTTCATCCTCCTCTCCTCGATCGGCATGCCCGGGCTCAACGGCTTCGTCGGAGAGGTCCTCACGCTCGCCGGCATGGCGAAGGCCTCCCGTCCCCTCGCGGCGGTCGGAGCGCTCGGAGCCGTGCTCGCCGCGGCCTACGGCCTGCCCGCCTTCCAGAAGGTGTTCTGGGCCCCCGAAGGTCCCCGCTCCGTCTCCTCGAAGGTGACGGAGCTCGACGCCCGCGAGAAGGCGATCCTCTGGACGCTCACCGTCCTCATCCTCTGGCTCGGGCTTTATCCGAAGCCGGTCATGGAGCTCCTGGACCCCGCCGTCCAGGCGCTCGCCCAGCGATGAACGCCCTCGCCGACCCGACCCTCTCGCTCCTCCTTCCGCAGGCCGCGTGCGCGCTGGGTCTCGTCCTCGTGCTCCTGCTGGGCATGCGCCCCGGAGGAAGGGACGGCTTCGCGCTCGAGCGCTGGGTCGCGGCGCTGGCCGCCGCCGCCGGGCTGCTCCTCGTCCTGCGGGTCCCCTCCGGCGGGGAGACGGAGCTCTTCCGCGCCGACGGGATGAGCAAGGCCTGGCAGATCCTCTTCCACCTGGGCACGCTGGCGCTGTTCGCGGTCCTTCGTCCGCGCGGAGAGCGCCCGCTCGCGCTGGCCCTGGCCGCGCTGCTCGGCATGGACACGATCGCCTCCGCCAACCATCTCTTCGCGCTCTTCCTCGGGCTCGAGCTGACCAGCCTGCCGACCTATCTGCTCGTGGCGGGCCTGCGGCCGGGACGACGGTCGCTCGAGGCGGCGCTGAAGTACTTCTTCGCGGGCGCAGCGGCGTCCGCCCTCTTCCTCATGGGCCTCGCGCTGCAGTACGCCGCGACGGGCTCCTTCTCCTTCGCCGGCGGCCTGCCCGGAGCGGCGTCGGGGCTCGCGCTCGCCCTGATGGGCTCCGCCGCGCTCTTCAAGATCGGCGCCTTCCCGTTCCACTTCTGGCTCCCCGACGTCTACGAGGCCGCCGAGCCCGAGCTCACCGCCTGGATGTCCACGGCGGTGAAGGCGGCCGGCGTCCTCATCCTGCTCCGCATCCTCGGCGGCCACGCCGACTTCGACCTCCCCGACCTCTCGCGCTGGCTGCCGGCCGTCGCCGTCGCCACGATGACCTTCGCCAACCTCATCGCTCTGCGCCAGTCGGACGTCCGCCGCCTGCTCGCCTACTCCTCGGTCTCCCATGTCGGCTACCTCACGGCTGCGGTCTGGGCCTGGCAGACGGGGGGGATGCCGGGCGACGCGCTCGCCACGGTGTACTTCTATCTCTTCGCCTACCTCTTCATGAACACCGGGGCCTTCCTCTTCCTGCGCCTCTGCGGCATCCGTGAGCTCGAGGAGCTGCGCGGCTTCGGCTCCCGCGCCCCGCTCCTGGCCGGCGTCTTCGCCCTGATGGTCTTCTCCCTGGCCGCGCTCCCGCCGACGACGGGCTTCCTGGCGAAGTTCTTCGTCGTCTGGGACCTGCTCAAGGCGGGGGGGACGGGTCTCGCGGTCGCCGTCGTCGTGAACAGCCTCGTGGGCGCGGGCTATTATCTCAACCTCATCCGCCTCATGACGCTCGAGCCCGCCGGGCCCCGCACCGCGCCGGCGCCCGGACGCACGGCCCCCGCGGCGGCGCTCGTGCTCCTGGCATGCGCGGCGTTCACGGCAGGCTTCGGCCTCGTGCCGGGACTGCGGGAGTGGCTGGCGGCGTTCCTGATCCTCTGACATGGCCATCGCGTTCATCCTCAACGTCCTCATCGTCCTGGCCCTCGCGGGAGGGATGAGCTTCGCCTCGGCGCTGCTCGGCCCGCGCCGCCGCTTCAAGGGGGAGAAGGGCGTACCCTACGAGACCGGCATGCCTCCCTGCGGCTCCCCGCTCGGGCGCATGAGCGTCTCCTACAGCCGCCTCGCCGTGCTCTTCGTCGTCTTCGACGTGGACCTCGCCTTCCTCGCCCCCTGGGTCCTGCTGCGCGACTCGCTCACCCTCGGCGCGATGGTCTCGATGACGGTCTTCATCCTGCTGGTCGGGCTGACCCTCGCCTATGTCTGGCGCAAGGGCGCCCTGGAGTGCGACTGAGCGACCCCATGGGACTGGAACAGATCGAAGCCCCCGGCATCCTCGTCTCGCGGCTCGACGACGCCGTCGGCTGGGCGCGCAAGTTCTCGCTCTTCCCGTACCCCTTCGTCACCGCCTGCTGCGGGATGGAGTACATGTCGGTCTCCTGCTCCCACTACGACCTCGACCGCTTCGGCGCCGCCTTCCCGCGCTTCTCGCCGCGCCAGGCCGACCTCCTCATGGTCGTCGGCACCATCAGCCATAAGATCTCGCCGGTCCTTCGCCGCATCTACGAGCAGATGGCCTCGCCGAAGTGGGTCGTCGCCTTCGGCGTCTGCACCTGCACGGGCGGCTTCTACGACAACTACGCGACGGTGCAGGGCATCGACACGATCGTGCCGGTCGACCTCTACATCCCGGGCTGCCCGCCGCGCCCGGAGGCCGTGCTCAAGGGCCTGATGATGCTGCAGGAGAAGATCCAGCGCGACGGACGGAAGGCCGGACTATGAACGGCGTCGAGCTCTGCGAGAAGCTTCGGGGCCTCCTCGGTCCCTCCGCGGTGACCGGACACGCCGGCTCCGGCTTCGACGGCGTCGTCGCCGTCGAGCAGGAAGCCGCGCGCAAGGCGCTCGAGCTCCTCAAGGACGAGGGCTTCAACGTGCTCGTCGACCTGACCTGCGTGGACTACCTCGGCTACGGCGCCGCGCCCGCGCGGCCGTCGCCCTCGCACCCCGAACGCGGCCGCCGCTGGGAGGCTCCGCGTCCGCCGCAGCGCTTCAAGCTCGTCTACCGCCTCATGGACCTCGAGGCGGAGAGCGGCCTGCCGCGCCGCCGCGTCGCCCTCGACGTCTGGGTCCGGACCGAGAACGGCACGCGCTCGGTCCGCGACCTCTGGCCGAACGCCGACTGGCTCGAGCGCGAGGTCTGGGACATGTTCGGGCTCGGCTTCAGCGACCGTCCCGACATCCGCCGCATCCTGATGTACGACGAGTTCCAGGGCCATCCGCTGCGCAAGGACTACCCCATCCGCCGCCGCCAGCCGCGCATCGGTCCGAAGGACGCTCCCGCCGCCGCTCCCGAGAGGGAGCTGCGCCCGAGGCCCGCGCCATGAACGCCCGGACCCCCGAGAAGAAGTCGTATTTCCTCAACATGGGCCCGTCGCACCCGGCCATGCACGGCGTCATCCGCCTCCTCGTCGAGCTCGACGGCGAGCGCGTCGTGGGCGCCGAGGCCGAGATCGGCTATCTGCACCGCGCCTTCGAGAAGCAGGCCGAGGACGACTCCTGGAACAACGTCATCCCGTTCACCGACCGCCTCAACTACGTCTCCCCGCTCATCAACAACGTCGGCTACTGCCTCGCCGTCGAGAAGCTCTGCGGCATCGAGGTCCCCGAGCGCTGCAAGTACCTGCGGGTCCTGGCCTCCGAGATCTCCCGCGTCACCGACCACCTGACCTGCGTCGGCGCCTCGGCGATGGAGCTCGGCGCCTTCACCGTCTTCCTCTACCTCATGCAGGCCCGCGAGGTCCTCTACTTCCTCGTCGACCGGCTCACCGGCGCCCGCGTCACGACGAGCTACGCCCGCATCGGCGGGGTCAAATCCGACCTCCCCGCCGGCTTCGAGGACGCGCTGCGCGAAGCGATCGCGAAGGTGCGGCGCTCCATCCGCGAGGCCGACCTCCTCCTCACGAAGAACCGCATCTTCATGGACCGGGTCCGCGGCACCGGCGTCCTCCCGAAGGAGACGGCGCTCGCCTACGGCATCACCGGGCCCATGCTGCGCGCCAGCGGCGTCCCCTACGACGTGCGCCGCGCCCTGCCCTATCTCGTCTACGACCGGCTCGACTTCGAAGTCCCCGTCGGCTCGACCGGCGACAACTACGACCGCTACCTCGTGCGCCTCGCCGAGACCGAGCAGAGCCTGCGCATCATCGAGCAGTGCCTCGAAAGGATGCCCGCCGGCCCGGTGGGCGTCCACGAGGGACAGCTCCTCGAGGCCGGCCTCATGGCCGACCTCGGCAAGCGCGGGAAGACCGGCCACATCTGGAAGGCCCGCGCCGACGGCGACCCCGTCCTGGAAGGGACGGGAAGCGCCGTCAAGGAGGGCATCAGCGCCGCGCGGCCCGAGGCCGTCCTCCCGGCCAAGGAGGAGGCCTACGGCTCCATCGAGGGCCTCATGCGCCACTTCGAGGTCGTCATGTGGGGACGAGGGATCGTCCCGCCGCCCGGCGAGGCCTACTTCCCCGTCGAGGGCGGCAACGGGGAGCTCGGCTTCCACGCGGTCTCCGACGGCGGGGACAAGCCCTGGCGCGTGCGCGTGCGCCCGCCCTGCTTCTTCAACATGGCGGGGCTGCACACGATGCTCGCCGGCGGGATGGTGGCCGACGTCATCGCCACCTTCGGCTCCCTCAACATGATCGCAGGGGAGCTCGACCGATGAGCATGACTCCCGAGCTCCGCGCGGCCCTCGAGGCCCTCACGAAGCGCTACCCGGAACCCGCCATGGGCCTCGTCGAGGCCCTTCGAGAGGTTCAGCGCCGCCAGGGCCGCGTCGCGCCGGAGGCCGAGGCCGAGCTCGCGGCCCTCTTCGGTCTGCCCGCCGCCCGCGTCCATGAGGTCGCGACCTTCTTCCCGTACTTCACGGCGGAACATGCCGGCAGGCACCGTCTCTGCGTCTGCCGCAACCTCTCATGCCAGCGGCGGGGCGCGGGAGACCTCGTCGGGCACCTGCACCGCGCGCTCGGCCCGGAAGGCCAGACGACTCCCGACGGCCTCCTCTCCTGGGAGGCTGTCGAGTGCCTCGGGGCCTGCGACCACGCGCCCGCCGTCGCGCTCGACGACGAGCTCCTCGGAGCGGGGACGCCCGCCTTCCTCGATGCGCTCGTCGCCGACCTGAAGGCCGGGAAGCGCCCGAAGCCCGTCGAACCGCGGCTCTACGCCCCTCCCGCGGACGGCGCCCCCCGGGTGCTGACGACCCATTTCTCGGAGCCCTCCCTGCACCGCCTGGAGACCTACCGCCGCTTCGGCGGCTACGCCGCCCTCGAGAAGGCGAAGGGGATGGAGCCTTCCGCCCTCCTCGCCGAAGTGAAGTCGGCGAACCTGCGCGGGCTCGGAGGCGCCGGCTTCCCGGCCGGCATGAAATGGGAGACCGTCCCGCCGAAGTCCCAGCGCCAGGCCCCGCACTACCTCATCGCCAACGCCGACGAGAGCGAGCCCGGCTGCTACAAGGACCGCGTCCTCATGGAGCGAGACCCCCACGGCCTGCTCGAGGGCCTCTGCATCGCCGCCCGCGCCCTCGATGCCGACGGCGTCTTCATCTTCCTGCGCGGCGAGTACGCCTTCCAGAAGCGCGTCCTCGAGACCGCGATCGCCGAGGCCCGCGCGGCCGGCGCGACCGATCGGGAGATCCTCGTGGTCTCCGGCGCGAACGCCTACATCTCGGGCTGCGACACCGCCCTCATCGAGACCCTGGAGGGGAAGAAGGCCCAGCCCCGCCAGCCCCCGCCGTTCCCGACGGTCGCGGGCCTGCTCGGCTGTCCCACGGTGGTCAACAACGTCGAGACCCTCATGATGCTGCGCGCGATCGTGCGCGACGGGGGAGCGGCGTTCGCGAAGCTCGGCGTCCCTCGCAGCGGCGGCACGAACGTGTACTCCGTCAGCGGCGACGTCGAGCGGCCGGGCGTCTACGAGTTCCCCATGGGGACGCCGATGAGCGTCCTCCTCGCGGCCTGCGGCGGCGTGCGCGGCGGCCGCCGCCTGAAGGCCGTCATCCCCGGAGGCACCTCGACCCCGGTGCTCACCGCGGCCGAGGCCGCCGCCGTGAAGCTCGATTTCGACGCGCTCCGTACGGCCGGCTCCTTCCTCGGCGCCGGGGGGGTCGTCGTCCTCGACGAGACGGCGGACATGGTCGAGGTCCTGCATGTCATCGAGCGCTTCCTCTGGCACGAGAGCTGCGGGCAGTGCACCCCCTGCCGCGAGGGCTCGGGCTGGGTGGAGCGCATCCTGCGGAGGATCCTCGGCGGCGGCGGGGTCCCCGAGGACAAGGCGAACCTCGTGCGCATCGGCGAGAACGTCACCGGCCGCGTCATCTGCGCGCTCGGAGACACCGTGGGCATGGTCGCGAAGGCGATGATCGAGAAGTTCCCCGAGGACTTCGACCGCCGGCTGGGACGCTCCAGCGCCGGAGCCGCGTCCCAGCCCCTCACCCCCGCCCCCTCTCCCGGCGGGGCGGGAGAGGGGAGATAATATGGCGGCAGACATCACCCTGAGCATCGACGGGAAGAGCGTCACGGTGCCTGAGGGGACGCTTGTCATCGAAGCGGCGAAGAAGACCGGCCTCGAGATCCCTCACTACTGCTACCACCCGGCCCTCGGGAACCCCGGCGTCTGCCGGCTCTGCCTGGTCCAGGTGGAGGGGATGCCGAAGCTCCAGGTCGCCTGCCGTCTGAACGCGAAGGCCGGGATGGTCGTGCGCACCGACTCCGAGCTCGCGCGCCGCGCCCAGGCCTCCTCGCTCGAGTTCCACCTCGTCAACCACCCGCTCGACTGCCCGGTCTGCGACCAGGCCGGCGAGTGCATGCTCCAGGACTACTACCAGCGCTACGGGCTCTATGCGAGCACCGTGAAGGAGGACAAGCGCCACAAGGCCAAGCGCGTCGATCTCGGCCCCCATGTGATGCTCGACGCCGAGCGCTGCGTCCTCTGCTCGCGCTGCACCCGCTTCTGCTCCGAGGTCCCGAAGACCCACGAGCTCGGCATCTTCCAGCGCGGCGACCGCAGCGAGATCGGCCTCGCGCCGGGCAAGCGCCTCGACAACCCGTATTCCGGCAACGTCGTGGACCTCTGCCCCGTCGGCGCGCTGACCGACAAGGACTTCCGCTTCCAGGTCCGCGTCTGGTACCTCGACAGCGCCCCATCGGTCTGCACCGGCTGCGCGCGCGGCTGCTCGATCGACGTCCATACGAGCACGCTCCGGCCCTGGCACAACGGCGGCCGCCGACTGGCCCGGCTCAAGCCCCGGCAGAACCCGGCGGTCAACGGCTGGTGGATGTGCGACGAAGGCCGTTACGGCTTCGCCTGGACCGACGGCCCTGCGCGCCTGAGCGCCTCCTCCCTCATGAAGGGGAAGGCCCCCGGCGCCGTTGCGACGGACGACGCGCTCAAGCTCGTCGCCGCCGAACTCTCCGAGCTCTGCCGGACGAAGGGCCCCGAGGGACTCGCCGTCGTGCTGAGCGCCTCGCTCTCCTGCGAGGACCTCTACGCGGCGAAGAAGCTCTTCTCCGAGCGCCTCAAGGCCGGACACGTCCTGGTCGCTCCGGGCCCTGATGGGCTCGGGGAGGAGGACGCCCTCCTGCGCCGCAGGGAGAAGGTCGCGAACCTCCGCGGCGCCCAGGCCCTCAGCTTCGGCTCGCGGGTGCGGGAGAGCTCGTGGGACGCCCTGCGCGAAGGGCTCCGCTCCGGTAAAGTCTGGGGCGTCTACGCCGTCGACCGCGACCCGCTCGCCGTGCTCGGCGACGGGATGCTCGACACCCTCGCCCGCCTGCCCTTCACGCTCCACCAGGGCGCGCGCGCGAACCTCTTCACCGGCGCCGCCCGCTGGGTCCTGCCCTCCGCCTCGCCCTTCGAGAAGGACGCGACCTACGCGAACTTCGAGGGCCGCCTCCAGCGCGCCCGCAAGGCGCTCTCCCCGCTCGGAGAAGCCCGGCCCGACTGGGCGCTCTTCGCCGGGGTCCTGCGCGGGCTCGGCGCCGAGTTCAGCCCGGACTCGGCCGCCGCCGTCTTCGCCGCGCTCGCGAAGGAGGAGAAGCCCTTCTCCGGGCTCTCCTTCGACCTGCCTGCCGGGGGGGAGCTCCTGCGATGAGCTGCCTCCTGAGCTGCCGGCTGTCCTGCCTCCTCGAGTCCCTCGACCCCCGCCTCGTCCAGGGCGCCTGGTCGCTCGTCCTCGTCCTCTTCGCGGTGAACTTCGGGATGGGCATGGCCGCCCTCCTGAGCTGGGTCGAGCGCAAGCAGAGCGCTTTGCTCCAGGACCGGATCGGCGCCAACCGCGCCTCCATCTTCGGCTTCCGGGTCCTCGGCCTCTTCCACATCTTCTCCGACGCGATCAAGCTCCTCACGAAGGAGGACTTCATCCCGCCCAAGGGCCTGCGGCCCTGGCACGACCTCGCCCCGGCCTTCAGCCTCGGCTTCGCCGCGCTCTGCCTCGCCGCCCTGCCCTTCGGGGATCACATCGACTTCCTCGGCCGCTCCTGGAGTCTCCAGCCGCTGCCGATGGGCTCCGGGATCGTCTTCGTGCTCGCGATGCTCGGCGTGGGCGTGCACGGCGTCGTCATGGCGGGCTGGGCCTCCGGCAGCGCCTACTCCCTGCTCGGCGGCCTGCGCGGGGCGGCGCAGATGATCTCCTACGAGGTGGCGATGCTCTCCATCCTCGCGGGCCCTCTCTTCCTCTACGGGACCCTCGACCTCGCCGAGGCCGCGCGCGCCCAGGCCCATATGATCGGAGGAGTCCTCCCGGCCTGGGGAATCTTCCTCCAGCCGCTGGCCGCGATCCTCTTCCTCACCGCCGGCGCCGCCGAGACCAAGCGCGCGCCCTTCGACCTCCCCGAGGGGGAATCCGAGATCGTCGGCTACTTCACCGAGTACTCCGGCATGAAGTTCGGCATGTTCATGACCACCGACTTCGTCGAGACCGTGCTCCTCGCGGGACTGACGACGACCCTCTTCCTCGGCGCCTGGCACGTCCCCGGGCTCTCCCTGCTCGGCCTGCCCCAGCCGCTCTTCGCGCTGATCGGCGTCGGAGCCTTCATCGCCAAGACCTGCGCGGTCGTCTGGCTGCTCATGCAGATCCGCTGGACCCTGCCGCGCTTCCGCTTCGACCAGCTCCTCGCGCTCGGCTGGAAGAACCTCCTTCCGCTGTCCCTGATGAACTTCCTCGCCACGATCTGGATCATATGGGGATTGCGATGACCCTTCCCCGCCAGAAGGTCGTCCCGGTCCTCCGGCCCGAGATGGGGCTCTCGGAGCGCGTCTACCTCATCGAGGTCTGGAAGGGCCTCCTCCTCACCTCGCGTCACTTCTTCGTGAACCTCTGGCGGCACACCCTGCGAGCGCTCGGCGTCGAGACGCTCCCCGGCGCCGTCACCATCCAATATCCCGAGGACCCCGCGGTCGTCGCCCGCCGGGCCCGCACCCGTCACCGCCTCCTCAAGCGCGAGGACGGCACGCCGCGCTGCGTGGCCTGCATGATGTGCGAGACCGTCTGCCCGGCCAAGTGCATCCGCATCGTCGCCGAGGAGAGCCCCGAGGTCATGATCGAGAAGCGCGCGAAGAGCTTCGACATCGACCTCGGAGAATGCGTCTTCTGCGGCTTCTGCGTCGAAGCCTGCCCCGAGGACGCCATCCGCATGGACGCGCGCCAGGTGGAGCTTTCGGCCTTCGCGCGCGAGGACATGGTCTGGCACATCGACGAACTGCTCGGCGACAAGCCCAAAGCGCTCCCGATCCGGCCGTCCAAGGACCCGCTTTGAGCGCCGCGCTCCTCCTCATCCTCCTCTCCACGCCCTGCCGCGCCCAGCCCGACCAGCCCTTCGCCGCCGCCCTGGACGCCGTGCGCATCTCGACCGGAGACCTCGCCGTCCGAGCCGACCGCTGGCCGACGCCGATGACGCTTCGGGCGGTCGAAGACGCCCTGCGCGCTCCCGCGTCGCACCCGGGGAAGGCCGTGAGCGAAGGAGGGGCGACGCTCTCCGCCATGGCCGATGAGGCCGCAGGTCTCCTGGAGGTGAAGCCGTCCACCTTTCAGGCCGCGCCGCTCCCGCCGGCACTGCCCGCCGGCCTGAGACCCGTCGCCGAGCCCGTCGGGCGCCTCCTCGCGGCCATTTCCGCTGCGCGCGCAGACATGGCCCGCGCCGTCGCCTCGCTCTCTCCGCCCGAACGCGCTCGCGCGCTGGAGCTGGTGCGCGCCTGGGTGACGAACGGGAACCCCGAGCCGACGCCCGCGGACATCCGCGTCCTCGAGCGCTTCGACGTCGGCGCGGTCGTCTCCGCGGCGCGCCGGGTCCTCGACGAGCTCGAGCCCGCCGCCGCGGGCATCGCGGCCCCGAAGGAGGACGGCTACGCCTGGCCGCGGCGGACCCGCGTTCCCATGGAGGGGGGAGACCTCCTGATCGGAGGCTTCGGCGACGATGAATACTCCGCGAAGGACCTCGAAGGCGTCGCGCTGCTCGTCGACCTGGGAGGCCGCAGCACCTATCTCTGCGCGCCCGCGGCCGCGGGGGAGGGGGAGGTCCGCGTCGTCCTGGATCTGAGCTCCGAGGTCGTCGTCGGATCCTCTTCCGGAACCGCCTCCGGGACCTTCGGCGTCGGGGTCCTGGCGCTGCCGCGCGCGCGCGCGGGCGTCGTCCTGCGCGGGGGGGACGTCTCCCTCGGCGCCGGCCTGTTCGGAGCGGGAGCGGTGCTCCTGAACGGTGAAGCCAAGGTCGTCGGCGGACGCTTCAGCCAGGGCGCGGGCGCCTTCGGCATGGGTCTCTTCCGCTCGCGAGGGGACACGTCGAGCTTTCAGGTCCGCATGGCGGGGCAGGGCTTCGGCTTCACGCGCGGCGTCGGGATCTTCTCGCATGCGGGCGCGGGAGCCCATCTCGACGGCGGGCTCGTCGAGCCCGACCCGCGCGAGCCGCTCGCGGCGCTCAGCATGAGTCAAGGCTTCGGGTACGGCCCGCGCGCCTGGATGGCCGGCGGCATCGGCATCGCCCGCGTACGGGGCGACGGCTGCACCCTGGACGCCTCCTACATGGCGCAGGGCGCCGGCTACTGGCATTCGCTGGGGCTCCTCACGGTCGAAGGCGACCGCTGCCGCGTCCAGGGCCGCCGCTACGTCCAGGGAGCGGGAGTGCACACGGCCGCGGGGACTTTCATCCTGCGAGGTTCGAACAACCGCTCCATCGTCTGGGGCGCCGGCCCGGCGCTCGGCTGGGACTACGGCGTCGGCATCCTCGACGTCGAAGGAAGCTCGAACTCCTGCCAAGGCGAATGGGCGACGATGAAGGGCGACGTGAACGGACACTCGCTGTCGCTTATCCAGGGGAACGGGAACCGCCTCGAGCTCCCCGACGCCGCGGGCGGAGCGCTCAAGCGCGGCGCTCCCTCCTACGGATTGCTGGCGGTCCACGGAGAGAGGAACACCTACGCCGCCGGCTCTTCGACGAGCTTCGCTGGGCCGCTCGCGCTCGCCGCGGACCCCTGGAGCGCGAGCGTCGGGGGACTCGTCCTCGCCGCGCCCGCGGAGCCGAAGCCCGAATGGCCCGCCGTCCAGCGCGGCACCGCCTTCGTCGCGGAGCGCGACCGCCTTGAGGAGCTCCTGCGGCGGGCGGAGGCCCTCCCGCCCGCCGGGCGCGCCGCGCTCTGGCTCCAGGCGGCCTCCTCCTCCGGACTCGACGGCGAGACCGGCATGGCCGCCGCCGCGAAGCTTGCGGCCCTCCCCGCGGAGGCGCGCTCTGAGCTCGTGCGCCTCGTCTCGGCCGGAAACTTCGACGCGAACCTCTGGCTCTCGACGCTGGTCCCGGCTTTCGGTCGGGTCCTCTCCCGGACGATCCTCCTCGAGCTCGCCAAAGCCGAGCCGGTCCGGCGCCTGGCGCTGGCCCCGCTCCTGCGCGGCCTGCCGGTAGAAGAAGCCCTCGGCCCGGCGGTCGATCTCGCCACCGCGGAGGATTGGCGCCTGCGCCGCGGCGCGGCCGGGACGATCGGAAGCCTGCTCGCCCGCCGGCGCGGGCAGGAACCGGGCCGCCTGCGCCTGCTCGAGGCCGCCCGCGCCTACGTCCTGAAGCCGTCGGCCTTCCCCGCGGGGTCGAAAGCGGAGGAGGAGTGGCTCCGCTCCCTCGGGGAGCAGCGCCTGGGAGACCTCTACGCCGCCCTCGCGCTCGGAGAAGGGATGACCGCCGACGAGCGGGTCGCGCTCCTGCGCGCGGCCCCGAGCCCGTTCTCCGCCCTGCCGCCCTCGACCCTCAAGGCCTTCGCCGCCGTGCTCTCAGCCCGACCCGCCGCGTACGCCTCGGCGTTGAGCGCCGAACTCGCCGAAAGCGCCGCGCAAGAGCCGCAGGCGCGGAAGGTCCTCGCCCGACTTCTCGACGATCAGGAACCGGAAGTCGTACAGGCCGCGCTCGTCGCACTCTCCGCCCTCGGCCGCCGGGAGGACGCCCCGCTCATCGCGCGCTTCCTCGTCCATCCTTCCGCCTATCTGCGCGAGAGCGCCGCGGCCGGCCTCGGACGGATGGGCGCCGAAGGGGAGGGGGAACTCCGCAAAGCGCTCGGAGCCCCGGAAGCCCGTACGCGGGCGCTCGCGGCGGCCGGGGTCTCCCAGACGACGGAAAAGAAGGTCCTTCCCCTGCTCGGGAAGGCCCTCGGAGACCGCGACGCCTCGGTGCGCCGGACCGCGCTCGCGGGCCTCCTCGCCCTCCCCTCGCCGCTCATCGCCGAACGCGTCCGCTTCAAGAAGCAGCTCGACCGCCTTGCTCTCAGCGACCCGGACCCTTCCGTCCGCTTCGCCGCGGAGAGAACCAGGAGAGGATTATGACCGACCGCAACCACAAGACCTACTACCCCGAAGACCGCCTGCCGCTCGCCCGCCTCATCCCGCTCGGCATGCAGCACGTCGTGGCGATGTTCGGAGCCACCGTCCTCGCGCCCATCCTCATGGGCTTCAACCCGCAGGTCGCGCTCTTCTTCTCGGGCGTCGGAACGCTCGTCTTCATCTTCATCACCGACTTCAAGGTTCCGAGCTACCTGGGCTCGAGCTTCGCCTTCATCGGCCCCGTGCTCGCCGTCACCGCCGGGGACCCCGCGCGCATCCCCGAGGCCCTCTTCGGCATCGCCGCGGCCGCCGTGCTCTACGCCCTCGCCGGCGCGGCCACGCTGCGCTGGGGCTCGCGCTGGATCGACCGGCTCATGCCGCCGATCGTGACGGGGACGGTCGTGGCCATCATCGGGCTCAACCTCGCGTCCTCGGCGGTCGGCAACGCCCTCAACGCGGAGTTCGCGCTCGACGACATGGGAGACCTCCTCCGGCTGAGCGTGGCCGTCACGACCTTCCTCACCGCCGCCCTGGTCTCCATCCACGGGCGCGGCCTGCTGCGGTTGCTCCCCATCCTCACCGGCGTCATCGCCGGCTACGCGCTCTCTGCGGCGACCGGCATCCTCGACCCGGGGATCCTGCAGGAGCTGCGCGAGGCGCCCTGGCTGGGCCTGCCGCCCTTTCAGAGCCCCGTCTACAGCCTCCGGGCCCTGTTCGTCATCGCGCCCGTCTTCGTGGTGCTCGTGGCCGAGAACAAGGGGCACATCGAGGCCATCTCCGGCTTCATGAAGCGCGACCTGAACCCGCACCTCGGGCGCGCCTACCTCGGCGACGCCTGCGCGAGCTTCATCTCGGCGCTCGGCGGCGGCACGCCGCAGACGACCTATGCGGAGAACATGGGGGTGATGGCCATCACCCGCGTCTTCAGCACCTGGAACTTCGTCGCGGCGGCGTGCATGGCGATACTCCTGGGACTCTGCCCGAAGTTCGGGGCCCTCATCCAGTCCATCCCCTCTCCGGTGCTCGGGGGAGTCACGCTCATCCTCTACGGCCTCATCGCGCTCATGGGAGTGCGCATCTGGATGGACGCCGGAGTGGACTTCCACGACCACCGGAACCTGGTGGTCGCCGGGACCTCGCTGATCGCCGCCACGGGCCTCGGGGTCAAGGGCGTGACGGTCGCGGGGGTCAACATCGCGGGGATCGCGTTCGGGACCCTGCTGGCGCTCGCCTTGAACTTCCTGCTCTCCGTGGGCGTGCCCCGCGACCCGCAGGACTGCCGGACCGAACGGCCCTGACGAGGCCGGCGGACGGGGAGCTTTCCCCGGCCGCCGGGCGGCGTCTTACTTCGCGAGGACCAGCGCGTCCTTCGAGACCGGCTTCCCCAGGAAGTTCTGCCAGCGGCTCCGTGCTCCGTCGAGCAGCCCGCGCGCGGTCTGAGTGACCTGGGCGGTGCCGTCCGTGAGGGCGGCCTTCGCTTGAGCGGCCGCGTCGATGACTCCCGTCTTGATCCGGCCGGCGACCTCGACGGTCTTCTCCTTCGCCGCGGCGGCAAGCTCGACCGTCTTATCCTTAGCGGCGACGGCGAGCTCGACGGTCTTGTCCTTCGCCGCGACGGCGAGTTCGACCGTCTTATCCTTGGCGGCGACGGCGAGCTCGACGGTCTTGTCCTTCGCCGCAACGGCGAGCTCGACCGTCTTGTCCTTGGCGGCGACGGCGAGCTCGACCGTCTTATCCTTGGCGGCGACGGCGACCTCCACGACCTTGTCCTTCATCGCGACAAGGACCTCCCCGGTCTTTTCGACGACTACCGCGGTCTTCTCCTTGGCCGCGGCCGCGAGTTCGACCGTCTTCTCCTTCGCCGTCGAAGCGAGCTCGACGGCCCTGCCCTTCGCGGCGACGACGACCGCGACGGTGTCGTCCTTCACCCTGGAAGCGAACTCCGTCGACGCGCGCAGCGCCTCGGCGGCGCGCTCCTTGAACGCCGCAGCGTACTCGACGCCCTTGCGCTTGAGCATGGCGGCGGCCTCGAGGGCCTTCGCTTCGGCGGCGGCGGCGAGCTCGGCCGTCTTCTCCTTGGCGGCGAGCGCGAGCTCCACGGCCTTATCCTTCGCCGCCGCGTAGGCCCCGGCGGCCCGTTCCCGGGCTCCGTCGCAGAGCGCCACGGCCTCCTGCCCCAGCTTCGCCGCGAACTCCTTCGCGGGCTTCAGGACGTCCTCCTTCATGACCTGCGCCGCCTGCTCCAGCAGCGAAGGGCCCTGCGGAGCGGAGGGTACGGGCGCGGCGGGCGCGCGGGAGGGGTCGTCGAGCGCGAGCGCGGGAGAGGTCGAGGCGGTGAGCTCCGCGACCGCGCGGGCGCGGTCCTCCTCGTCAGAGCCTTCGGGCTTCACCGCGGGGCCGTCGCCGCCGGCGAGCCGGGCGAGTTCCTGAGCAGCGGGCTTCTCCGTCGAACCGTCGAAGCGGAGCCCCGCCTCTTCCTTGACGCGTTCCCCGGCGGCCGAGGTCTCCGCGGAGGGGGTCGCGGCCGCGGACCGGGCGGCCGGGACGGGAAGGTCTTTGCGCTCGACCGCCGCGCTCGGAGCCGCGGCGAGCCGTTCCTGCGCGGCCTGGGGGGCCTGCGCCGTCCCTGCTTTCGTGTTCTGCGGGGTCCCGTTCCTGCCCTGCTCGTTCCCGCCGTCCGGTTTGCACGCGGCGAAGATGAACGCCGCGACGAGGACGCACGACAGCCGGGTCGTTTTCATGAACCACCTCCGGCTTCAGTATGGGTCCCGCGGACCCAGACCTCACGGGACCGATGGAAGCGTTACGAGTAGGTCCAAGGACCTATATTGACGGCTGTGGAGGATTCAGGCCCTCGAGGCGCTCACCGAGGGGGGATCCCCAGGGGTCACCTCGAGCTGGAGGGGGTGACAGCAGACGCTGCAATCCTCTATGTAGCGTTGAAGAGAGGGCAGGGGCTCCACCGCGAGCTCGATGGTCTCTCCGCAGTACGGACAAGACAACTCGATCGACTGGAGGCCCTTCAGAGGCCGAGCTCCCCGGCGATGCCCTGCATGGCGGCGAGGCCGAGCTCGGCGAACTCGGGGAGCGGGACCCCGATCTTCTCGCACTCGAGGATGACCGCGCGGTCCACCGAGGCCGCGAAGGCCTTCTCCTTCATGCGTTTGACCACCGACTTCGCCTTCACGCTGGAGAGCTTCTTGTCGGGATAGACGAGGGCCGTGGCGGTGATGAGCCCCGTGAGGGTCTCGCCGGCCGCGAGGGCGACGTGGAAGCGCTCGCTGCGGCCCTGCCCGGTCGCCTTGTCGTTGTGCAGGCGCACCGCCTCGACGAGCGCGGAGGGATAGCCGGCGGCCGCCAGCATCTCGGCCCCTTTGATCCCGTGGACCTTCGGGTCCGCGCCCGTGAGTTCGATGTCCACGTCGTGGAGGAGGCCGGCGATGCCCCAGAGCTCCTCGTCCTCGCCGAAGCGGCGCGCGAGGGCGCGCAGCACGGCTTCCGAGGCGAGGCAGTGGCGGCGCATGTTCTCCGCCTGCACGTGGGCATGGAGCAGCTCGAGGGCGCGCGGGCGCTGGAGGAGTTCGGTCATCCTTCGATTCTACGACATCCGGCGCGCCGGGCGTGCGCGCATTTTTATAGAATAGGCGGGACGCAAATCGGGTCGACTATACTGCGTGGGGGTGTGGAAGAATTGTACTTCGAAGGACCTGAGAAGAAGGTCGAACTGGTCGTCTCGCCCAAGGGGCCGCGGCTGCGGAGCCTCGGGACCGCCTGGTGGGGCTCCGTCGTCGCGAAAGCCGACGCGAAGATCCTTTCCAAGGTCTCCAACGACGACTGCGACGCCTACCTCCTCTCCGAGTCCAGCCTCTTCGTCTACGACGACCGGGTCCTGATGTTCACCTGCGGCCGCACGACCCTGGCGAAGGCCGTCGTGAAGATGCTCGAGCGCATCCCCTCGCGCCGCATCCTCTCCCTCATCTACGAGCGCAAGAACGAGCTCTTCCCGCACTACCAGCGCTCCAGCTTCTACGCCGACGCGGCGCTCCTCGACCGCCGCCTGCGCGGCCGGGCCCTGCGCTTCGGCCCTCAGGACGAGCACCACGTCTACCTCTTCCACCTCCGCCGACCCTACGACCCGGAGATGCGCGACACGACCCTCGAGATCCTGATGCACGACATCAGCCCGCGCGCGCGCGACATCTTCTGCTCCGGCTCGCGCCACAACCTTTCCTACATCCAGAGCCGCACCGACGTGCGCGAGATCTTCCCGGGCTTCCAGGTCGACGACCACCTCTTCCGCCCGATGGGCTACTCCCTCAACGCCATCCGGCGCCGCCAGTACTACACCGTCCACGTGACCCCCGAGGAGTCCGGCTCCTACGTGAGCTTCGAGACCAACGTCCCGCTCGGCGCGCGCGCCTACGGCGACACCCTCGAGAAGGTCCTCAGCATCTTCGAGCCGCGCACCTTCGACCTCGTCCTCTTCCAGATGCCGGCGCGCAGCGGCGTCCCCGCGCGTCTGGGCTACTCGAGCCGCGGGGAGAGCAGCGAGTATCTCGGCTGCGGCTACGAGGTCCGCTACCAGCGCTTCCACCGGCCCCAGAAGGAGCCGAGCCCCGCGTACGAAGTGAGGTTCCGACGATGAAGACCACGGGCCCGACGGCCGACCTCTGGGTGACGGAGCGCCACCGCGCCGGCGTGCAGCTGGGCTTCCGCGCGAAGGGCGTGCTCTTCTCAGGACGCAGCCGCTTCCAGGACGTCGCCATCGTCGAGACCGCGCTCGGGCGCATGCTGCTCAACGACGGGCTCGTCATGCTCAGCGAGGCCGACGAAGCGGTCTACCACGAGATGATCGCCCACGTCCCGCTCTTCACGCACCCGGCCCCGCGGCGCGTCCTCGTCATCGGGGGAGGCGACGGCGGCACCGTCCGCGAGGTCCTGCGCCATCCGGGCGTCGAACGCTGCGTCCTCGTGGAGATCGACCGGCTGGTCATCGACGCCTGCCGCCGCCACCTCCCGCAGACCGCGGCGGCGCTCGACGACCGCCGCGCCCAGGTCGTCATCGGGGACGGCGTGCGCTACGTCGCGAGAACCCGGGAGCGCTTCGACGCGGTCATCGTCGACTCCACCGACCCCATCGGGCCGGCCGCTCCGCTCTTCGGGAGGAAGTTCTACTCCGACGTCCGCCGCGCGCTGCGCCCGGGAGGCGTCGTCGTCTCGCAGGCGGAATCGCCCTTCTACGAGGCCGAGGCCCAGCGGGGGCTCGCGAAGGTCCTGCGCTCCGTCTTCCGCAAGGTCCGCTTCTACAACTTCTCGAACCAGACCTACCCCGGAGGCCTCTGGTCGTTCTCCTTCGCCTCCGACCGCCTCGACCCCCTCAAGGGCTTCCGTCCCGCGCGCGTCGCGCGTTCGGGGCTGAAGTTCCGCTACTACAACGCGGGGATCCACTCCGCGGCCTTCCAACTGCCGCAGTTCCAGAAAGACGCCCTCGGGCTCTGAACGGAGCCGTCAGGATTTCTTGAGGGAGACCTTCTTCTCCGCGAGGGGGAAGGAGGCTTTCAGGAGCACGAGGGCGAGCAGAGTCAGCACGACGTTGACCCCGATGTAGACGGCGGAGATGGGGAAGGCGTCCATGAGCATCCCGAGCCCCAGCGACGAGGCGACGATGAGGACGAAGGTCACCGCGGTGATCAGACCGAAGGTGCGGCCGCGCTTGTCGGGGGAGATGGCCGACTGGAGCTTCCCTCGCAGGCTCAGGTCGCTCGCCGCCCAGGTCACCCGGCTGAGGGTGATGAAGGGAAGGATGGTCCAGAGGGTCGGAGAGATGCTGAACGCCCACAGTCCCACGAGACCGAGCGCCAGAAGTCGCACCCAGAAAGCCGAGTGCGGCGGATGGTCCTTCTTCATGGAGCGCGAGAGCACGAGCGCGCCGAGGAGCTCCCCGGCGTTCGACGCCGTCGTCATCCAGGCGGCCTTGGCCGGCGCGAGCAGGACGGCCTTCGCGAAGACGGGGATGAGCAGCGACTCCATGAGGCGGTGGACGATC
This sequence comes from Elusimicrobiota bacterium, assembly GCA_041660925.1. NCBI lineage: Bacteria > Pseudomonadati > Elusimicrobiota > Elusimicrobiota bacterium. The sequence continues at coordinate 310,133 of JBAZVI010000002.1, read as the reverse complement.
AAGGGGAGGATGATCGCGGCCGCTCCCCACATGATCATCGGAGAGGAATGGATCGTGCGCGCGCCCTCTTTCAGGTCCGCCCAGACGGCCTTCAGCCCGCGCGGCGCCGCCGGGTCCGGCGCGGCCTTGACGACGGGATGGGCCTGCGGCAGTCGGAGCTTGGAGAAGATCAGGGCCGCCAGGAGGTACATGGGCGGATGGATGGCCAGCACCGCGGCGATCCCGAGATACTTGATGGTCAGGCCGGCGAGTGCGGCGCCGAGGACGCCCGCGACCTCGTAGGCGATGTGGGTCCGGGCGTAGAAGGCCTTCACGGCCTTCTCGTCCTCGCCGAACACGCTCGGCGGGACGACCTGCCGGGCGACGTCGGCCATGCCGACGAAGCCGCCGGCGAGGCTGTAGAGGACGAGCACCGCGACGGGGTTGAAGGCCGCGAAGGGGAGCACGGCGGGCAGGAACTTGTCGACCATGAACAGGGCGATGAGCGAGGCGCCGGTCAGCGCCTCCAGGTACATCGCGCGCGTCAGGATCTTCCCGGGGGGGTTCCGGTCGATGAGGCTTCCGCCCCAGATGCCGAAGGCCGCTTGCGAGAGTCCCCAACCGGCGGCCATCCCCGCGGCGATGGCCGCGGACCCGAAAGTGGTCAGCGCGAGCAGGGGGACGGCCAGGCCCAGGGCCTCCATGCCCACCTTGAAGGCCCGCGTGCCCCAGAGGTAGCGGCTGAGGACTTTGGCGCGGTCTTTCTCCTCGGACGCAGTGAGGGAGACCTTCCCTTCGACGGAGGGTTCGGCGGAGGCGGAGGCCGGCCCGGCCTCCGCCGGGAGGAGCTGCGCGGCCGCGAGAGGGTCCTCGGACGGAAGCCCGACGACCGGATCCGCGGAGTCCCGCCGGAAGGTCGCGCCGTCGTAACGGACCCCGAGCGCGGCCCCGCCGCGCTCGGGGGAGTCCTTCTCGGCCAGGACGCTGGCCGCGATGTCCTCGACCGCGCCGCGCGCCGTGACGGGCGCCGCCGTCTCGACCGCCGCGGAGGCGGCGAGCCGGGATCGGCCGGCGGAGCTCTTGGCTCCCGGGAGGATCCTCAGGCCCAGGCGCAGGGCGCTGCGGGCGGCGGCGGTGCGGGGCGCGTCAGCGGCGGCCGCGATCTGCGGGAGGGCCGCCGGGGAAAGCGTGAGCGTGGGGAGCGTCGTCCGCCCGAGCGGGGCCGCCGTCAGGGAGCCGGACGCATTCGCAGGCGCGACGATGCGGAGCCCGGAGACGGGGAGGACGAGGCCGGAACTCTGCGGGACCGTCCGCGCGACGGCCTGAGCCCACGACTGCGCCGGCCCCGCGAGGAGCAGGAGGGCTGCCAGGAGCGGCGTATACCGCGCTCTGCGCATGTCCCCGTCAGTCTACAGCGGAAAGGACGGGAGCCGTAGGGGCTTTCGCCCCAGAGGGCGGCGGCCAACGGACCCAGACGGGACGTGCCCCGATGGTCTACTTCGTGTGCGCGGCGGGGTGGACGGCTCGCTCGAGCCGGGAGACCGGCCTACATCTTGAAGTCATGGCCCAGGTAGAGCTCTCGCGCCTTGGGGTCCTCGATGAGCTCCTTCGAGGTCCCTTCGAGGAGGACCTGACCGTCGAAGATGAGGTAGGCGCGGTCGATGATGGGCAGGGTCTCCCGGACGTTGTGGTCCGTGATGAGGATGCCGATGCCGCGCTGGCGGAGGCCCTCGATGGTCTTCTTGAGGTCCCCGACCGTGATGGGGTCGATGCCGACGAAGGGTTCGTCGAGGAGGATGATCTTGGGGTCCTGGATCATCGCCCGCGCGACCTCGAGGCGGCGCTTCTCCCCGCCCGAGAGGGTCCAGGCCTTCTGCCGGCGCAGCTTCCAGAGCCCGAACTCCTCGAGCAGGGACTTCACCATGCGCATCTGCTCCAGGCGCGAGGGGTGCAGGCGCTCGAGGACGGCCAGCAGGTTCTCCTCGACGGTGAGGCCGCGGAACACCGTCGGTTCCTGCGCGAGGTAGCCCAGCCCGCGGCGCGCCCGCTGGAACATGGGGAGGTGCGTGACCTCGTCGTCGTCGAGGAGGACCCGGCCCTCCTCCGGACGGATGAACCCGACGAGGCTGTAGAAGGTGGTCGTCTTCCCGGCGCCGTTGGGGCCGAGCAGGCCCACGATCTCGCCGGTCCGGACCTCGAGCGAGACGCCCTTGACGACCTGCCGTTCCCCGTAGTTCTTGACGATCTGCTCCGCGCGCAGCTTCACGGGCGCCTCCTCGAGCGAGGGAAGCCGCGCCCGTGGACGGCGTCGACGCTCTCCTTCGGGAAGTGTATCCAGCCGTGCACCCCGCCTTCGGCGCGCAGGCGCCGGGGCTCGGAGGTCGCGCGGATCAGGTCCGCCTGGGCCGCGGCCGACCAACCCTTCTCGCGCGGAGCGACGTACGGCGGTCCGCCGCTCAGCGTGAGCGTGCGGTCCTCGTGACGGTAGAGGGCCTCCTCCGCGGCGGCGTCGCCGTAGAGCCCCTCGACGCGGACGGAGCCCGAGAGGCGGGCGGTGCGCGACTTCTCGTCCCAGACCAGGACCCGGCCGACGGCGCGGTCGCCCTCGAGCGGGGTCGGCAGGGAGACGCGCAGCGGTCCTCCGCGCGTGACGACGACGGGGTCGGTCTCGTCCTTTCCGCGCATGCTGCCCAGGCCGGTGCGGAGGTCGTGGACGGCCTCCTGCCCTTCGAGGCCCAGCAGCCCCCCGTCGTCGTAATGCTCCTCGCCGCGGATGGCGCCGCGCAGGCGCCAGAACTGTGAGAGGTGGTCGAAGAGCGCCCAATCCGCGCGGAAGGAGCGGGTAGCGCGCCGGTAGCGCACGTCCCCGATGAACTCCTCCTGCTTGCGCGGGGCGCGGCGGACCACGTACTCCCTGCTGCGCACGACGGTCCCGACCAGCGGGGAGCCTTCTTCGGCGGCCGCGGGGAGGCAGAGGAGCAGGAACAGGAGGGCTTTCACCGGAGGTCGGACTCCATATGATGGATGCGGATCTCCGCGAGGGCGCCGTCCGCGTCGAGGCCTCGGCCGCGCAGGCGGACGCCCGGGCGCTCAAGGGCGACCAAGGAGTCCGTGCGGAAGCGGCCCTCCCGGGCCCCGTACTCGAGACGGTCGGTGCGCAGGACGGCCTTCTCCTGCGGGGAGCGGATGACCACGTCGCCGACGAGGGTGATGTCCTGCGAACCGTCCTTGACGTAGGCCTCGCGGGATTCGGCGATCGAGCCCTCGCGTCCTTCCCGGAAGATGCGGATGCGGGGTCTCAGCATGCGCGCGCCGCCTTCCGCAAGGAGCCGTGCCTGCGGCGCGGCGAGCGCCCAGGCCTTGCGCCCGCCCGCCGACTGGGTCATCGAGAAATCCTCGATGACCTGGGAGGTCTCCTCGCCGCTCCCGCCGCGGCGGGCCGTGCAGCCGGCGGCGGCCAGGGCGAGCGCGCAGAGGAAGACGGCGTTCAGCGCTTGAGCCAGGGGGTCATCTCCGGAGGGATCTTGCGCAGCTGATAGGGCGCGGGCAGCGTCTTCAGCGCAAGGGTCAGGCCGAAGTAGAGCACGGTGAGGCAGACGTAGATGACGCCGAGGGTGCGCGCGTGCCACTTCCAGTCCGGCATCCAGGCCGGGGGAAGGGTCATGTCGCGTCCGCAGCGCTTGCAGACCTTGGCGTTGTCCTTGTTGTCCTGCTGGCAGCTGAGGCATTTCATGGGCGCCTACCTTTCACGAGTCGGTCGAGGGCCGCGAGCGTCCGCAGCAGCGGCGGCACGTCGGAGAGCCGGAGGGAATTGGGGCCGTCGGAGAGCGCCTTCTCCGGCCGCGGGTGGGTCTCGAGCGAGATCCCGGAGACGCCGGCGGCGACGGCCGCGCGAGCGAGGAGCGGCGCGAACTCGCGCTCTCCGCCCGTGGCGTGTCCGAGCCCGCCCGGGAGCTGGCAGGCGTGCGTGCAGTCGAAAATCACCGGACAGCCGGTCCGGGAGAGGAAGGCCATGGAGCGCATGTCGGCGACGAGGTTGCCGTAGCCGAAGGAGCTGCCGCGGTCGGTGAGGAGGACCCGGCGGTTGCCGGTGGACTCCACCTTCTCGACGGCGTGGATCATGTCCCAGGGCGCGAGGAACTGCCCCTTCTTGATGTTGACGACCGCGCCGGTGCGCCCCGCCGCCAGCAGGAGGTCCGTCTGGCGGCAGAGGAAGGCGGGGATCTGGAGAACGTCGGCCACGCGCGCGACGGGCCCTGCCTGGGCCGCGTCGTGGATGTCGGTGAGGAAGGGGACGCCCAGCTCGCGCTTGACCTTCGCGAAGGCGTCGAGCGCGCGCGCGAGCCCGGGGCCGCGGAAGGACTTGAGCGACGAGCGGTTGGCCTTGTCGAAGCTGCACTTGAGCACGAGGTGCAGCCCCGCGCGGGCGCAGGCGGCCTTGAGCTCCCGGCCGACGCGCGCGAGCAGCTCCGGGGACTCGAGGATGCAGAGGCCGGCGATGATGAAGAGCGGACGGCCCGCGCCGACCTGGAACTTCCCGATAGAGACGGCCCGCGGCGTCCGCGCGCGTTCAGCCCTGGGCACGAGCGGCCTCCGGACGCCCCTGCGCGCGGCGCAGCGCCGCGCCGACGAAGTCCGCGAAGAGCGGGTGCGGCGCCTCGGGCCGGGACTTGAACTCGGGATGGGACTGGACGGCGAGGAACCAGGGGTGGCCCTTGAGCTCGACGATCTCCACCAGGTTCTTCGGCGCGTGGGTCCCCGTCACGAGGAGCCCCGCGTCCTCGACGAGCTTGCGGAAGCGGTTGTTGAATTCGAAGCGGTGGCGGTGGCGCTCGTCGATCTGCAGGCTCTTGTACGCCTTCCAGGCCAGCGAGCCCTTCTTCACGGCGCAGGAGTAGGAGCCCAGGCGCATGCTCGCACCCTTGTCCTTGACGGCCTTCTGCTCGGGAAGGAGGTCGATGACGGGATAGCGGGTCTTGGGGTCGAACTCGGTGGAGTTGGCGCCGCCGAGCTTGAGCACGTTGCGCGTGAACTCGATGACCGCGAGCTGGAGCCCGAGGCAGAGCCCGAAGAACGGGATGCCGTTCTCGCGCGCGTGGCGGATGACGTTCAGCTTCCCCTCGATGCCGCGGTCGCCGAAGCCGCCGGGCACGAGGATGCCGTGGACCCCCTCGAGGCCCTGCTCGAGGTCCGCCGCGGAGGTGTCGAGGTAGCGGACGTGCACGCGCGTGTCGTGGGCGGCGCCGCCGTGGACGAGCGCCTCGTGGACGGACTTGTAGGCGTCCTTCACGGCCGTGTACTTGCCGGCCAGCGCGATCGTGACCTCGTGGCGCGGGTGCGTGATGCGCTCGACCATCTTCGCCCAGCCCTCGAAATCGCGGCCGTGCGCGCGCTGGCGCAGGAGCATGAGGACCTGCTCGTCGAGGCCCTGGCGCTGGAAGAGCACGGGGACCTCGTAGATCGTCTGGGCGTCCGGCGCCTCGACGACGCCCTCGCGGTGCACGCTGCAGAAGAGCGCGATCTTGGCCTTGAGCTCGTCGGAGATGGGCTTCTCGGTGCGGCAGATGATGATGTCCGGGTTGAGGCCGATCTCGCGCATCTTCCCGACCGAGTGCTGCGTCGGCTTGGTCTTGAGCTCCTCGGCGGCGCGGACCCAGGGAAGGAGCGTCACGTGGATGAAGAGGGTGTTGTCCCGTCCGTTCTCGAGCGAGAACTGGCGCGCGGCCTCGAGGAAGGGGAGGCTCTCGATGTCGCCCACGGTGCCGCCGATCTCGACGATGACGAGGTCATGGCCCTCGGAGACCGAGCGGAAGCGCCGCTTGATCTCGTCGGTGATGTGGGGGATGACCTGCACGGTCGCGCCGAGGAAGTCGCCGCGGCGCTCGCGGGTGATGACGGTCTCGTAGACCTGCCCCGCGGTGAAGTTGTTCTCGCGCTTCATGTCGACGTTGAGGAAGCGCTCGTAGTGGCCCAGGTCGAGGTCGGTCTCCGTCCCGTCCTCCGTGACGAAGACCTCTCCGTGCTGGTAGGGGTTCATCGTCCCGGGATCGACGTTGATGTAGGGGTCGCATTTGAGCAGCGTGGTCTTGAGTCCGCGGCTCTTCATGAGCTTCGCCAGCGAGGAGGCGCTGATGCCCTTGCCCAGAGAGCTCACGACGCCGCCCGTCACGAAGATGTATTTAGCCATTCTTGACTCCTCGAGAAGATGCCGGCATGCGCGCCGTCCTCGTGCCGGGCCTTCGCGGCCCGAGGACGGCGCGAGCGGAGGACAGCATGCGCGCCGCCCGTCGGAGGTCGGCCGCGGTGTCGATGGAGACCGTGCGGTCGCGGCAGACGTGCGCGAAGATGGGGATTCCGTCCTCGAGCGCGCGCAGCTGCTCGAGGCTCTCCGTCCTCTCGAGTCGGGAGGGGGGGAGCCTCACGAAGCGCTCGAGCGCGGCCCGGGAGAAGCCGTAGATGCCGAGGTGGCGGTGGATCGGCCGTGCGGCCGGAGCACCGGCATGGGGACGCAGGAAGGGGACGGGAGCGCGGCTGAAATAGAGGCAGCGGCCGTCCTTGGCGAGCACGGCTTTGACCGCGTTCGGGTTCGCGAGGTCCTCGGCGGCGCCGGGGACCACCGCGGTCGCCATCGCGGCGCCGCGGCGGAGCAGGCCCGCCACGCCCCGCAGCGTCGCGGACCGGATGAAGGGCTCGTCGCCCTGGAGGTTGACGACGTAGCGGAAGCGGCGGCCCCGCTTCGCGAGGAGGCGGACGGCCGCGTGCACCCGGTCGGTGCCCGAGCGGCAGGAGACCGGGGTGAGCACCGCCTCGCCGCCGTGGGCCTCGATGGCGCGGACGATGTCGGGATGATCGGTGGCCACGACGACGGGGCCGACGCCGGCGCGCACCGCGGCGCGGCGGCACCATTCGACGACCGGGACGCCTCCCAGGAGGCGGAGCATCTTGGCGGGCAGACGGGTCGAGCCGTAGCGGGCGGGGATGACGACGAGGACGTCCTTCACCGGCGCACGCGCCTGCGCGAGGCGTCGGTCACGGCGGCGCGCAGCTCGCAGACGCTGACGGTGGCGGTGCCGAGCTTGCCCACGACCACTCCGGCGGCGGCGTTGGCGATGACGGCCGCCTCGAAGGGCGCGGCCCCGACGGCGAGGGCGAGGGCCATCACGGAGGTGACGGTGTCGCCGGCGCCGGTGACGTCGAAGACTTCCTTGGCCTGCGTGGGGATGTGGCGGGTCTTCCCGCCCGGGAGGAACAGGGACATCCCCTTCTCCCCGCGGGTGATGAGGAGGAAGCGGGTCCGCAGCGTGCGCAGGATGCGTCGGCCCAGGTCGAGGACGGCCCCTTCGTCGCCGGAGGGGATCATGCGCATCCCGGCCCAGGCTTCGTGGGTGTTCGGGGTGATGCAGTCCACCCCGCGGTAGCGGCGGAAATGCTCGATCTTGGGGTCGACGACCACGGGGATGCCGCGGCGGCGGGCGGCGCGCACGGCGCGGCGCACGGCCAGCGGCGTCACGACCCCCTTGCCGTAGTCGGAGATGATGAGGGCGTCGGCTTCGGCGGCCTTCTTCTCGATGCGAGCGCAGAGGCGCTCGAGCGCGTGGGCCGGGAGGTGCCCCGGAGTCTCGCGGTCGAAGCGCACGACCTGCTGGTGCTCGGCGATGACGCGCACCTTCTGGATGGTCACCCGGCCCGGCTCCACCTGGACGCCGGACACGTCCACCCCGCGCGCCTTGAGGTCGGAGAGGAGATGCTCGCCGGCGTCGTCGCCGCCGACCACGCCGTAGACGCTCGGAACGGCCGAGAGAGCGGCGAGGTTGCTGCAGACGTTGCCGGCGCCGCCGGGCAGATGGGACTCTTCGCGCACGAGGACGACGGGGACGGGGGCTTCAGGGGAGATGCGGCTGACGCCGCCCCGGATGAACTGATCGAGCATGAGGTCCCCGAGGACCATCACTCGGCGTCCAGGCAGGCGGTCGACCAGGGTGAGCAGACGCTTGCGCGTCGGGAAGGCGCTCTCCATGTTCGTTACGCGGGAGTATATCAAATCAGGAATCCCCACAGGGGATTCCTGAGCGCTTAACCAGGGGTAGAGGTTTTCCTGAACCCCCCTGCGAAATCCGGAGGGGGCCCCGTACCGACGGATTTCGCAGGTCCGAGGAGGCGGTAGGCCTCCTCGAGCAGCTCCGGGAGCCGGATCCCTCCGGGATCCAGGGCCCGGGCGCGCTCCAGGAAGGCGGCGGCCCGGGTCCGGTCCGAGCGGCCGATGAGGAGACCCGACTTGAGCGGCGGCAGATGCCAGGAGGGGGCCAGCCGCTCGGCCTGCGCGCAGTCGGCGAGGGCTCCGACTCGGTCGCCGAGCGCTGAGCGCGCCTCGGCGCGGCGCACGAGGAGCGGAGCCCGTGCGGAAGGGTCCTCCTCCTCCCGGAGACCGGCGTCGAAGAGTTCCGCGGCACGCGAGGGACGCGAGAGCCGGAGCTCGAGGAGGCCGAGGACGTACGGGCGGCCCTCGACATGGCTCCAGCCGGGGTCGTCGAAGCGCGTGCGCAGCCCCGGATCGAGGTCGAAGGCGCGCGCGAAAAAGGGGAGCGCCGCGGCCGCGTCGCCTTCTCGCTCGAGGAGATGGGCTCCGAGCAAGGCCTGCGCGCGGGGGTTCGCGGGGGCGCAGGCGGCCGTCTGCCGCAGGAACGCTCCGGGGTCCCCGTAGAGCGCGGCTCGCCGGAGCCCGAGCGCTCCCCAGCACAGGGACAGGAGCAGCGGGAGGAGCGGACGCCAGGAGAGGGACGCCAGCAGGAGCGCAAAGCCGGCCGACGGGAGATAGAGATAGCGGTCGGCCGTCGGACTGTAGTTCGCGAATGGGACGAAGTGGAGCACCGGCAGCAGGGAGAGGAGCGTCCAGAGCGCCGCGAAGCGCCGCGCCCCGCGCAGGAGCGCCGCGCCGCCGAGCGCGGCGAGCCCGAGCGCGAGGAGGAACGCGCCCTCCGCGCTGAACGTCGCCGGGAGCGAGCGCTCCAGGCAGAGCGGCGCCGGCCAGACGAGGACCCGCGCGTACGCGCCGAGGGAGAGGAGGCTCGACCAGCCCGGTGCGACGAGCGCCGGAGCGGCGGGCGCCGGCCGCAGGAGGAGGAAGCGGACGGCGAGATAGAGGACGACGAGTCCTCCCGCGGCCAGCGCGGGACGAAGAAGGGGGGGGCGATCCTCGCGCTCGACGCAAGCCGCCCAGGCCGCGGCCGCGAGAGGGACGCTCAGGGCGCTCTCCTTGCTCAGAAGGGCGAGGACGAAGAGCGGCGGCCACAGGAACGCCGAGAGGCGGCTTCGCCCGGAGGCCTCCCAGCAGAGGAGCGCCGCGAGGCCCGCCGCCGCCGCCGCCGCGTGGGCGACGAACGAGGAGACGGCCAGGAGTTCCGTCGCCGCGGGGAAGAGCGCGAACAGGAGGGCGGCGAGGAACGCCTTCTCCCGCGAGCGCAGCGCCCGGCGCGCGAGCTCGGCGAGCAGGAGCGTCGCCGCGGCGTGCAGGAGGAGGCCTCCGGCGCGCAGGGCGGGGGCCGAGCCGCCGCAAAGGTGCTGGCAGAGGGTGACGAGCGGCTGCCAGCTGCGCTCGCCGCTGAGCGCGAAGTAGTCGCGCGAGAGGAGGACCCGCAGGAAGGCCCCCGGGGACAGCGCGGAGAGCGGGCTCCGCAGGAAGACGGCGTCGTCGTAGAACGGCGGGACGCGGAGCAGGGGGAGATAGGGAAGGACCGCGGCGAGCGTCAGGACGGCCGCGCCGGCCCCGCGGGGGATCCGGCGCTCCTCAGCCACCGAGTTTCCGAAGATAGGCGGAGACGTGCCCGAAGAAGACCTCGACCTTCATCTGTACGGGCGTGTGCCGCTCGTCGTCGGTGAGCCAGACCTGGAGCCGCTTGCCCTTCTGGACGAAGATGCCCTCCTGGCGGACGCCCGGCTCGACGACGAGGGTCTCGAAGGTCCCGGCGGGGACGCGCACCTTCTCCCGTCGCAGGACCTTCACGACGAGCGGCCAGTTCGATTTCGTGTTCACGTCGAGCACGATCTCGTCGCCGACCTTCAGGGCGCGCGGGCGGAGGTAATAGATGCTGGAGAGCATGTCCTGCACGGGACCCGGTATCGGCCCCGAGCTCTCCGCCGCACGGCCGTCCTTGTCG